>JANNYL010000710.1:0-11450 GCA_031410075.1 Flavobacteriales bacterium | reverse complement strand
TAGGTCTGAACGAACATGGCGCGTAATTCGTGCTAAGGCCCGATCTTCGTAGGCAACCGCTGATGCGACCACTTGCCTCTATCCTGTTCGCGGCGCTGGCCGTGTGCTCGCACGCGCAATCGTTGCTGGGCGGCATCGCCGGTTCGGGCGGTGGCAGCAGCTGGATCCCAAGCACTCTCTTCTCTGGCCTAACCGGTTTGGGCAGCGTTTTGAATACCGATGACATCGAACGGCCCCGCGACTTCGAGCCGCGCGGGTTCATCGGCTTCGGTATGTCGGTGCAGATGGCCAGCTTGAACCACAGCACCGGTAGCGCCGACGCGAGCAGCATCCCGTGGCTGGGCGGAATGGTCGATGGTGGCATAGCGGTGACCTTTCGCGATCGCTTCGGTTTCGCGCTTGCAGGTACATGGGGCCTCAATGGGTACCTCCTCGGGTTGGACAGCGTGACCAACAGCGTGTATCACGCGAGCAAACGGATCGAAGCGCGCGCGTGGCTGCAGCAGTGGCCCAAGCGGAACAAGGAGACGGTGCTCAAGTTCGGTATCGGGTTCGGGCTCACCCTGCAACGTTCCGATGAGCTGGTGCGTGAGCTCAACGGCTACCGCGCCGTCACCACTGCGGGGCGTAACGTGCGCCCGTATCTGGCACCCGAGTTCGCGCGCATCGGCGCATCGGGCAAGGACCGGTTGGAAGTAGCTCTGCGATACGTCGTCCACCTCGATGGTGCGAACGCTTGGGAGACCCGTGCCGGACTGGGAACCAACACGGCCAGCTACAGCGCCAGCGACAACCACGTCGCGCTCATCACCCGCTACTACATCGGCAAAAAGCGCAAAGCCCTACCGCCCCTCCCGCCGCCGATGGTGGACTTCGCGGACCGACGCACCGATACCCTCGCCACACTGCACACGCACCAGCACCGCATCGCCCTGCGCTTGTGGGATGATGCCGAGATCGACGGAGACACCATCAGCGTCTTCCTGAATGAAGTGCCCGTGCTCAGCGGCTACGCGCTCACGAAGGATCCCTTGCGGTTGGCCCTGGACCTGCGCCACGGCTGGAACTTCCTGCTGGTGGTGGCCCACAATGAAGGACGCGTGTCCCCCAGCACCGCCAGCTGCACCGTGCGGCGCGGTAAGGGCAAAGAGCGATTGCTCATCAAGACCTCGCGGAAGCACAACCAGCTGGTTGTGTTCAGGTGCGAGTAGGGCTCAATGCATTCGTAAGCCACGGAGCACGACCAGGCGCGTGCCCCCCTCTAACGCGGGTTTCAAACCGCCCAGCTGGCATCACGATGATTTGCAAGTCACAAGTGCCCCCTCGTCATCCCAGATGTCCCCGGAGTTGCATCCGGGGTCCGGGAGCGCGAGTTACACTTGCGACAAGGGGGGTATCAGTACTTGATCAGGAACGCAGACCGTCTCTCATCGTTTCCGAATATGGCCACTATGTAAACGCCCGTTGGCAGGTCGGACAGTTGGATCCTTTGCTGTCGCTCTATACCGGTCGGGAGTGCCAAGGATCGGCATGTGCGCCCTTGCGCATCTATCAGGTCGATCCGTTGATCGTCACCTGCTATCCATACCTCGACCAGGTCGCTCGCGGGATTCGGTGCCAGACGGATGATGGCGGTTCCTTCCTCGTCGATACCAGTGCCGCTCCCGGTTGTCGTGAACGGCACCGGCCCATCACCTGACCAGTCCCACGGTCCGGATCCGGCACGGACGCAGACCTCGTATGCGGTGCCCGATGATAGACCATTGAGCCGTACCGAACCGCTGTCCGACACTAACACAGTGCCATCACCGGCTATCATTCCTTGACCAGGAGCGAATCCTATTGGACCATACTCCACGTAAGCTGAATAGTCGTCGCAACCAAGGCAGTTCCATTGTACCAACGCCCCATGATCGCTGATATCGGTAGCGGACAAACCCCATGGTACAAGGTGTTCCTTCGGCCCACACGAAACGGAAGCCTGAAGATAGGTTGTCACATACACGGACATCGGGATATTCTGGAAGGTCAGGCAGCCGCTATAGTCCGTAGAGGATAGGACCTCATCGGAGACATTGCCGGTATAGATCCCCAACACCGGTGAGTCTTCTCCTGGTCCATTGAAGACGGTCATCGGTTCATCGGCCATGAAGGACAACGTTGTCACCGTAACTGCTTCGCCTTGGACCCCTGGACAGATCACACGGCTGTGGTCGGCGCCTTCCAAGAGATACTCTTCCGCCTCCAGGGAGAGCAACGCGCCGTCGCATCCTGGCGCTGTCGAAAAGGGCACAGGCTCACACCACACGCTGAAAGACCCATTGACGCATGTGCGCCGAACACTCGCCGTGTAAGAACGCATTCCGGTCAACAAGCCGCTTATAGAATGGAAGCCCGAATCCGTCGAACCGGACCCGACCAGAAAGCCAGGAACGAAAGGATCGTATTGATACGCATTGCGTGCTTCAACGGCATAAGAACCCTCAACATCCGTTGCCCAAGCCAGAGCAGCAGAGGTCGACGTTGCCTGCGTGAGTTGAAGACCTATCGGGCTACTGCAGGTGCTCACCGTCAAAGAGAGATCGTCCACCGCCATCGGAGGACCCATCGGAAGACCGTTCCTCCACTCGAAAACAAGGCGCAGCGTATGGCCCCCATGGAAGCTTGCCAGAACATGGCGGAAGGGTGCCCAGCCTGCCACACTGATGTCAGGACCGAGTTGGTAACGTCCGTCAAGGGTTTGTCCAGTCTCTGTAATGCACTGGTTCATAGTGGGAGTGAACGATACTGGCACGACCCAGACCCGGCTCAGGCTCCCACACGCACTGATGCCGTGTGCGGCGTAACTCAGTTCGATGCTAACGGCCGTGTCAGGGATCGCCAGGTCGAACCAAGCATGTACAGGACCGGTCCCGATGGCCTGCCATGTCGTATCGTTCACCGGCGCGATGTGCATACAGGGGTGTGGATGCCCTGCAGAGGAGGAGACGATCCATCTGGATCCGGCCGGACCATTCTGCTGGATGTCCTGCTGGAAAAGTGGATACCCCGAGGTAAAATCCTCGGACCAGATCACGTTCTGGCATCGTGCATCTAGCGGTCTGTAGGAAAACCACAGGCAGAGAAGAATGAACCAGCCAGATCGGCCGTGCTGGCTGACCTGCCTTGTACGGGTCGTTGTAGCTGACATGGCATTCTCTGTTGGATGAAAAGTAGTTCCATATCCGAGATCGCTGACGAAAAGGACGGCCAGATAGCTCACCGGCTATACAGGTCCAAGTGCCCCCCTCGCTGGCGCGGATCCCGCTAAGGCGGGACAGGTCCTGCGATCCGTGCCACACTTCACCACTTCCACGATCAACTTGGCCGGTTGCCCTGTTCCCGATCGGACGCACGAGCACCTTGGGCCGGGAACACTGGCGGGAGCGGGGGGCGCGTAGGAGTTTCTTATTTTGGCATCAACGATGTTGACCACCCAACTGTCAAAGCGCCCGCATGCCAGCGCAATGTTGTTCGCTGCACTGGTGCTTTTTTCCTGTGGCCCAAGCGTAAGGGCCGTTCTGGTCGAGGGCGCCCAAGTGTCGTATGCAATTGCTCCGGGCCGGCCCATTGAGGTACTGGGTGTCGCAGAACCCATCCCCGAAGGCGCCATCAAACTCGGAACCGTGAAGATCGGGGACACGGGATTCAGCACCTCTTGTGGTTGGGAGCGTGTGCTGGCGGAGGCCAAGAATGAAGCACGCAAAGCGGGAGGCGACCTGATAAAGATCACGGCCCATGAGCCACCTGGGTTCGCCAGCAGTTGTCATCACATCTCGGCGGTCTTGCTATGGGCCGACTCGACTATCATGGCAGGTGTGGCAAAAAGAAGAGAGGCCACTGTCGACTCCACTTGGGACTACGCGATGTTGTATGTCTTTCGATCTGGAGGAGTTGGCCCCCTGGTGAGCTATAATCTGCACTTGGGCGATTCGATGATATGCCGTGTCAAGAACAAGTCAACGTTCGAGATCAAGATCAACGAAGAAATGAGGACGAATCTTTGGGCTCGCACGGAAGCTCGTAGTGAAGTTCCGTTGGATGTGCGCTTTGGTCATACGTATTACCTGCGCTGCGCCGTGCAGATGGGTGCGTTTGTCGGGCAACCTTTTCTTGAATTGGTCGATCCGTCTTCAGGCAAGTTCGAGTATGATGCGATAGTGGCTGGCAAGAAGAAGTGATGCTTGCGAACGCCTGTTCGATATGGGCGGTCACTCGGCTCGCACAAACCCACCACACAATGCCAGCCAAGCGACAACAGTCTTCATTTGTCGCGCACAGCCGAGCTGCAACGGGCGCCCGACCGGAAAATCACCAACTTCGTTACACGTAATTCCTTAACCACGGTAGCCATGGACGACGACAACGAAAGTGAAGAAGTGGAACGCGCGAATGTTGTTTTGCGTGAGGAGATGCTGCGTTACAATGTCATTACCGATACTGATGACAAGTACCCGGTCATGCAGAAGCTTGCTAAAAGTAAGATGCTCGTACCCGTGCACGAGGATGAAGCGGATCCGGATGCGCTTCCGTCCTATGGCACTTTATACGGGGATGACAAGGGAAAGCAGTTGTTCGTTTATACGTCCGTGTTGCTCATACCTGCGGATTGTCCGGCACAAGGCGTATCGTTCATACCCTTCCTTGAGCTGGTCGTGCACCTCTATGACCAGGGCGATATCAAGGCCATACGGATCGATCCCGGCACCAACCACGGCGTTGGTATCCTGTTCGAGAAGGATGGACCCGTGCTCTTCCGGTTGAAGCGCGTGGAGGACTATCTCGCTGAAAAGGGAGATTATTTCTGACCCTCGCTGGCGCGGATCCCGCTATAGCGGGACAGGTCCTGCGATCCGTGCCCTTCTTAGACCACCTCGCTGGTGCGGATCTGTGATCCGTGCCAACCTGGAACCCAAGCTACCGCCAGTCTTCCCGCCGCAACCAATAGCTCCGCCATGCGCGGCGGGGCGACTGGTGGCACCCGGATCCTAAGAAATGGTCAGAGACCACGATTATCATCCTACCGCAAAAGATCCTCCACCACCAGTGACCCCGGCCTGTTCCCAATTGAACGCACGATCACCTTGGGCCGGGAACACTGGCGGGAGCGGGGGGTTGTACTGTGACCGCCTATTGCCGGAGATACAGTTCGATCGCAACGTCCACCGGCTTTTTCTTTTTCGCCTTTCGCTTGGGCCGGCTGATGGTGACCCATTTGCCGTCCGGAGTGGTGGGAACACCATTGAAGCTGATCGACTTTTTGCCTTGCTCCATGAGCAGGTCCACGCGGGCGCGTGTCCAGCCGGGGCCACAGGCCATGCGCGGTTCACCCGGTACCGACCGGATGGTGAGGAGGTCACCAGCGCGGTGGAACTGGAGCGACTCGAACCGGAGCCAAGGCAGGTAACTGCCGAGCGAATCGATATCGGCGATCACGAAGCTCACGCCCATGGGCACGGCGGTATCAGCGTCCAGGATCACCGCGTGTTGATAGTAGATGCGACGATCCACGGGAACGCTGATAGCCTGCACAAAGGCCGATCCATCCGGGCGCAGCGTGATGGTGCTATACATCTGGCACGAGGCCTGAAGCAACACAATCGCGATGACAGCCGATGGAACGCTGAGCGTGTGGATCTTCGGGGCGGCCATGAGCACAATATAGGATGGGCCTGGGCACCCGATAGGCGCGAACGAGTGGACGGCCTTCCCTTACACCCGCCTGGCCGCGACTAAAACTGGAGCGAGATCCTTGTGGTGAACTCTCGCGCCACAGGGGGCTTCTGTCCGTTTTGAAGTTTTGCCTTTCTATGCGCGGATCGGGCTCTTGGTTGCGCGTGGCAGCGGGAAATACCGTAGGAATACGGAGAGCTTATCTACGTAGTTCTACTGAGTATCACCGCTGAAAACCGCTGTGGACAGGCCGTTCCGGATGTGTGCCACCCGCACTAAGGAAAATGCCCCTGCCGCGCGGCAAGAGCACCCCACCGCTGCTCGGGGGGTACCGACACGCGCGCTGCTGGCATCGACACGCCGCATGTCGGTACTGACACGCGCGCTGCTGGCATCGACACGCCGCTTGTCGGTACCGACACGCGCGCTGCTGGCATCGACACGCCGCCTGTCGGTACCGACACGCGCGCTGCTGGCATCAACACGCTGCCTGTCGGTACCTGCAAGCAGCCTGCGGGTACCACTATCGGGATCGTCGGCACCCATAGACCACCCGGCGGCACGCACCCGGCCACCGGTAGCAACCGCGCTGCACGCATGCGCCCGCCCAAGCCCGCTGTAGGCTGCTCGCGCGCGCGAGCATATATATACCGCCGTGCGCGGCATCCCCCGGATCGGTGATCACAACAGACCCTCGTCTGGCGCGAGTGTTCCCCTTTGTCGCAAGTGTTCCCGGCCGGACGAGACTCAGATCCGCGCAAGCGTCAGAGAACATTCGCGCTAGCGAGGGCCGGTTGGGTATCCGACAAGTATCGACATCCGGCTCTAGCGCTGCTCTGGCCTCGTTTGCGCTCTTGGCCGCCTCAGGGTCCGTACGATCCATCGCCACCAGAAGTACATGATAGCGCCCCATGCGGTCATGGCCAAGAGGTTGCCCAAGAGATAACTGATCCGATATGCGGCAGGCCCATCACTCATCCGGCCCAGTGAGGTGAGCGTTGCTGGCACCATCGCAATGGTGAAGAAGAAGACGATCGGAATGCAGATCGCCGCCAGCACCTTCTTCCACATGGCTGCAATGTAGTGGACCTCAAGCGCGAAGTGCGCTGCTGAACCATCACCAACTCAGTTCTCGCTCCGCTGTTTGTGCGCTGGCTGTGAGCGCGCCGAGTGAGACTACTGTTAGGGCCTCTGGCCCGCCTCACGCACTCGACGGGCCGGAGGCCCTAGCTGGGACTGGTCACTCGGCACAGCCGAGCGACAACTGGAGGCAACTTGCCCACCCGCTTTCGGCTGAGCGCGGGTTGGGAGGCTTCAGCTCAGGATGTGGCCTTACGGAACCAGCAGTAGCCCGCGCCGACGAGAAGCCCGAAGGTCAGCACGGTGGCCATTGGTTTTAGCTGCTTCCGGTTCTGCACGATGTCCTGTGCATCGGAAGTGTAGATGCGGGCCGTTTCCTGCACGGCACCGCAACTCAACAAAGTGAGCAGGATAGCCGGGATCAACCAATTCCGCTTGCGCATGTGGAGGTCAGTGTTGGGGATATATCGGGATCGGCAACGCATCCCAGGCTTCACTCGATGCGTGCGCGTCAGAAGTGAAGGTCGCGAAGTGTTCTTCCGTCCAATGGCCTTGCTGAAGAAGCATGCGGGCCAATGTCAACTTGAAGAGCTTCAGTGAACCGCCCCGCTCCCAACTGAACCCTTTGATGAAATGACTCCATCCAGCCGTTGATTGCTCGAACTCCGGATGTTCTGCCTTGATGAACTCCGTCAGTTCGTTAAGCAGTCGTTGAAGGGCTGGGTGATCGCCTCCCATCATGAACCCTGTTAGGAAGGCAGAGAGATCCATGACATCCTGCAAGCCGCACATCCCGGGCCGCCTGATCACTTGGTAGAACGTCAGCAACGACTCGGGATGTGCCATGGCCTGAAGATAGGAACGTTCAGCTTTAGTTCTCGCTCGGCTGTCTGTACGCTGGCTGTGAACGCGCCGAGTGAGACTACAGTTAGGGCCTCTGGCCCGCCTCACGCACTCGACGGGCCGGAGGCCCTCGCTGGGACTGGTCACTCGGCACAGCCGAGCGACAACTGGGAATGTTCCAGGCGATACCTTCGTGTCAATGTTCTCCATCACCATCACCCTAGCTGTTATCCCTGATCCGGATGAGCCGGGAGTCAAGGAACTCGTCGCATCCATTGGCAGCACCGCACCCGTTCTTTGGGTCGACGTCAAGGTCCAAGAAGAAGCACGCAAGGGACACTGCTTCTACAACGTGAACCAATTGATCAAGAGGGTCGGAGGTAAGCCTCTCCTCGGTTGGCTTATCCTGAAGTCCGATATCGCATATGAGGCGGAGGCTCATTGCGTGTGGTCCTCGGGCAATGGCTCGCTCATTGACATCACGCCTCGTGAGGAGAACGGCAACAAGCGGCTGTTCCTTCCGGACCCTCAGATGGTGGACGATGGATCGCCCATCCCGAGCCATAGGATCAACCGCACGGGCAAGAAGATTGTCGATGACATCATCATGATTAAGAAGGTCCGTGAGCATATCGAGGCGAAGGGCAAGGAGGACGATCTAGGATTTGTCACCCCCGCATCCGATGATCATAGAGAGGCGATGGAGAAAGTAGATGAACTTGCGCTGTACTATGGCGCCTTCCATATGGAAGGGGGTGATGTTGACGACCAGTGCTTTTGCGGGAACAGGAAGCTCTACGGCGATTGCCATCACATAGGTCTACCAACCCTGCTCAACACTGCGACCAAGAACATTCGACAGAACTAAGGAATCACGCGTAATCGCTGGCATTGAACGTGGGGCGTTAAGCTTCTAGTTTTCCTTTTTTTAGTAACATGGTGACGGCAGCATTCACTTGTGCATCGTCTCGTAGAAGCTCGCTGAGCCTATCCGCCATCTGGACCAGTATGACACGAATCGCGCCCGCCATCTTTAGGCAGGTATCATCGGATTCGGCATGCAAGCCTTCACTAAGGGCGTCATGAAGTAATGTCAACGGATTATGGTTCTTGAGAAGCAATGACTTCGGTATGCCATGCTTGATGAGTCCAATCGCTTTTGAGAATTGTCTTTCACTCGCTGCGGCGGTGAGTTCCTCGATCATCTCGCTCGGTGACTGTTCTCGCTCGGCAACCTTGATGATCTCCTTTATGAGACGTCCCTTCTGGTTTTCAACTACTCGGCGGTAGTAAGCGAAAGCGCCGATTCCCTGTCCTTGGTTCTCACATTGGCGCCCTTGCAAGAAAATTCCTGCATCATCGCCAAGTCGGGTAAGTACCGCTCGTGGAGTGGGTGGTCCGAACGAAGGAGATTCGCCAATCTTTAAGACCTCCGCAAACTGTTCGTTCTTGTCTATGAATCGTACCGCGATTTGCTTAGTCCCTTTGCTGCAATTCCGACACCGATAGTCAAGCACAACGCTAAAGGCTCCCTCAAGCTCCGTTGTTGGTTTGGTCGCGCTCGTGAAGAACATGGTACCATCGCTGTGCTCAGAAGCACAATGACAACGAATCTGAGGCGCTGTAATAGTCCACGGGCGCTTAATTGGGGTGAAACCGCCGGATCCTATGGAGGGTGATAACTGGGTCAGTGCGCCTTGAACATAGGCTCTGGCCCCTGGAGGGGAGGATTGCAGAAAATCAGCCCAAGATTTTACATCAGGCGGTAGAGGAATGGGGACCACAGGAGCCTGCGCACGCACAGCCCGGTTTCGTTCTACAGCGGGAGTCATTACTGATGTTGTTCGATAATTCTACCCACTACACATCTCACACCCCTCCGGGTTGTCCAATGAGCAGCTGATCTCCGCTTGCGCACGTTCGGCTTCGGCTTGGCGCAGGGCGGCGGCGCGTTGTGCGGCTACTTCGTTCACCACGGGGCCGTTGTGGTCGTTGGCATCGGCAACCACGGTCTGGCGTTCTGGTCTCGTGCCCTCGGTCGCTTCGCGGCCTGCGGTCCACGCCTGCGGCGTTGCTCGACCTGACACGCCATTGGAGGTGGTCACCGTAGGTCCGCTGATCACGGGTTCCAACATCACGGTGCTGCCCACGGGTACGCCGTTCGCATGTCCGTTGAGGACGACTTTGGATGCGACTTCCGCCGCAGCGCTCTTCGTAATGGTCGCCTTGTCCAGCGTGAACTTGATGGCGTCGGTGGCGGCCTTGGTGCGCAGGTAGTACATGCCCGTCTTCAGGCCGGCCTTCCAGCTGTAGAAGTGCATGCTGGTGAGCTTCGCGAAGTTCACGTTCTCCATAAAAATGTTGAGGCTCTGGCTCTGGCAGATGTAGGCGCCCCGGTCCGCGGCCATGTCGATTATAACCTTCTGGCTGATCTCCCACGCGGTCTTGTACAGGTCCTTCAGGTTCTGCGGGATCTCCGGGATGTGCTGCACACTGCCGTTGCTCGCGATGATCTTGTTCTTCAGTTCCTCGCTCCACAGGCCCAGCTTCACCAGGTCGCGCAGCAGGTACTTGTTCACCACGATGAACTCGCCGCTCAATACACGACGCGTGTAGAGGTTGCTGGTGTAGGGCTCGAAGCACTCGTTGTTGCCGAGGATCTGCGCGGTGCTCGCCGTGGGCATCGGTGCCACCAACAAGCTGTTGCGCACTCCGTATTTCTTGATCTCGTCACGCAGGATGTCCCACTCCCAACGGTCGGATGGCTTTACCCCGGCCTTCCCGTTCACACCGGTAGCTCCCCACATGTCGAACTGCAGGATGCCCTTGCTCACGGGGCTGCCCTCGTAGGTCTCGTACGCGCCTTCCTCCTTCGCCAGGTCTTTGCTGGCGGTGAGCGCGGCGTAGTAGATGGTCTCGAAGATCTCGCGGTTCAGCACCTTGGCCTCTACGCTGTCGAACGGATAGCGCATCAGGATGAAGGCATCCGCCAAGCCCTGCACACCGATACCAATGGGGCGGTGGCGCATGTTGCTGCGCTTGGCCTCGGGGATCGGATAAAAATTCTGGTCGATAACGCGGTTGAGGTTCTTCGCCAATTGCAGCGTTACCTCGAAGAGCTTCTGGTGATCGAAGCGGCCCTTCTCCACGAATTTCGGTAGCGCGATGGAGCCGAGGTTGCACACGGCCACTTCATCGGGACTGGTGTACTCGATGATCTCCGTGCAGAGGTTGGAACTCTTGATGGTCCCCAGGTTCTGCTGGTTGCTCTTGCGGTTGGCGGCGTCCTTGAAGAGGATGTAGGGCGTGCCGGTTTCGATCTGGCTTTCCAGGATCTGGAACCAGAGGTCCTGCGCTTTCATCGTCTTGCGGCCCTTGCCCGCCAGCTCGTAGCCTTCGTAGAGATCTTCGAACTTCTCTCCCCACGTATCGGCGAGACCGGGGCATTCGTGCGGGCACATCAATGTCCAGTCCCCGCCCTGCTCCACGCGCTTCATAAAGAGGTCCGGGATCCACATGGCGTAGAAGAGGTCGCGTGCGCGCATCTCCTCCTTGCCGTGGTTCTTCTTCAGTTCCAGGAAATCCTGCACGTCGGCGTGCCAAGGTTCCAAATACATGGCGAAAGAGCCTTTGCGCTTTCCGCCGCCCTGGTCCACGTAACGGGCCGTGTCGTTGAACACGCGCAACATGGGCACAATGCCGTTGCTGGTGCCGTTGGTGCCTTTGATGTAGCTGCCCTTCGCGCGCAGGTTGTGGATGCTGAGGCCGATGCCACCGGCGCTCTGGCTGATCTGCGCGCACTGCTTCAGCGTGTC
>JANNYL010000709.1:0-9645 GCA_031410075.1 Flavobacteriales bacterium | reverse complement strand
CATGCAGAACGTGCTCACTGAAAAGACGCTGAACCACGTGGAGTCCCAGAAATTGAAACTGGTTCCATTGTGCCCGAAAGTGAAGGACTACCTGCGCCAGAACCCAGCGTGGCAGCGCTTATTGCTGAAGGGAGTCCAGTTGCGCTGATCCCTCGGCGTTCCGTTCGGGACCTTTTGTTGAACAGGGGAATTTCCCCACGTACTAACCTTGCACCCCATGGCCAAAGGACAAGCGACCTTCGCGAAAAGACAGAAAGAAATAGCTCGCCTGAAACACCGGGACGACAAGGCCGCGCGGAAGGCCGAGCGCAAAGCCAACCCCGGCAGCAGCGACCTGAAGGATATGATGGCCTACGTGGACGAGTTCGGGCGCATTACCAACAAGACACCCGAACAACAAGCCCAAGAGAAAGCCGCTGCCGAGCGCAAGGCGGTGGAAGAAACACGCCGCCTGAACGAGTTGAACAGCGAGCGGTAGGGTATTCCTTTATCCAGAACGTAACAAAGTCTGTCATTCCGGGGATGACCCGGAATCGCGATGAGGCTAACTACCACACTAGGTGCTTAGCGCCCCTTATGCCTATTCTTGTTGTATAAGTATAGCAACATGGAATGCACAAAATCACTTTCGTTGGTTTGCTTGTTATTGGCCGCTCCAGCCTTCGCGCAAGTGGCGCCTGCTATCGAATGGGAGAGGTGTTTGGGTGGGAGTAGCACTGATATTGCGTTCTCTGTCGCCCAAACCAGCGATGGTGGTTACATCGTCGCTGGTGATTCCTACTCGACTGACGGCGATGTGACTAACAATCACGGAGGTGGGGACTATTGGGTGGTGAAACTCGGTGTTACTGGGGATTTGTTATGGGAGAAGTGCCTAGGCGGAAGCTACGCTGACTATGGGTACTCCATAGCCCAAACTTATGAGGGCGGCTATATTTTGGCTGGTAGCGCTCACTCAACCAATGGGGATGTCAGCAACAATCATGGCGTTGGTGACTACTGGCTGGTGAAACTCGATGCAACCGGAAGTCTGCAATGGCAGAAATGCTTGGGCGGGAGCAACAATGACGCTGCGTTCTGTATCACTCAAACCAGTGATTCTGGCTACATCGTAGCAGGTAACTCTTCTTCGACCGGTGATGACGTAAGTAATAACCATGGAGGTTATGACTATTGGGTGGTGAAACTCAATGCTCTAGGGAGTTTGCAATGGGAGAAAAGCTTAGGCGGTAGCGAAGACGACCTAGCATACTCTATCGTTCAAGCCAGTGACGGGGGTTACGTCGTTGCTGGTTATTCGTATTCGACCGACGGTAATGTAGGGAGCAACCATGGAGGTACTGACTATTGGGTTGTAAAGCTAGATACTGCCGGGAACGTACAATGGCGGAAAAGCCTAGGGGGCAGTAGTTTGGATCAGGCGAAATCCATCGCGCCAACAATCGATGGAGGCTACGTCGTTGCTGGTTTTTCGTATTCGACCGACGGCGATGTGACTAACAACCACGGGGATCAAGACTACTGGGTGGCGAAATTGGATGCTGCCGGAAGCCTGCAATGGGAGAAGAGTTTTGGGGGGAGTTCCGTTGACCAGGCCGAATCGATCGCCCAGTCCAGCGACGGCGGCTACCTCGTGGCTGGGTCTACGCGCTCGGGAGATGAAGATGTGACCAACCATCAAGGATTCTGGTATGACTACTGGGTAGTGAAACTCGATGCTGGAGGAAGCCTACAATGGGAGAAAAGCCTAGGCGGAACCTACTTTGACTATGGGCGCTCCATAGCCCAAACCAGCGATGGGGGCTACATCGTGGCAGGTTCTTCGCAATCGACTGACGGTGATGTGACGAACAACCATGGGGGTGATGGGGATTATTGGGTCGTAAAACTCGGTCCTGCAGGTGTTGGTATTCGCGAACAATCTCCAGCAGAGTTCACTTGTTCCCCAAACCCAGCCCATGGCGTTGTGCGCGTAACTAACCGGCAAGCTTTGCGCAACACCACGCTAACCCTCACCGATGCACTTGGCCGCGAAGTGTTGCACGCTTCCATGCGCGAAACCTCTGTTGAGCTGGATCTGAACGCGATTCCAGCAGGCCTCTATGTTCTTACCGGCATAGGTGACCAGGCTGCTGCAAGCCAGAGGTTGGTGGTGGAGTAAAAGCCTTAGCCGAGCAAACGCTGCTACTACCTTCGCCGCCTTCGACACATGTAGGCGTTGCTGCTCGGCCCATGAGCACATGTTCACATGGTCCCATGAGCACATGCCCCCATGTCTGTAAGAGTTCGTTTCGCCCCCAGCCCCACCGGTCCCTTGCACATGGGCGGTGTGCGCACAGCCTTGTACAACTACCTGTTCGCACGAAAGCATGGTGGGCAGTTCCTGTTGCGTATCGAAGACACCGATCAAGCGCGCTATGTGCCCGGAGCGGAGGAATACATCAAGGAAAGTCTGGAATGGTGCGGAATGGTGCCTGATGAAAGTCCGTGGGTGGGCGGTCCCGATGGACCCTACCGGCAGAGCGACCGCAAAGCCTTATATCGCCAGTACGCCGATGAGTTGATCACCAACGACAAAGCGTATTATGCCTTCGATACGTCGGAGGAATTGGACGCCATGCGTGAGCGGCTTAAGGCGGCCGGTGTTGCCGCCCCCGCCTACAATGCGGTTACGCGCGAGCACATGAAGAACAGCTTAACACTGAGTGCCGACGAAACCAAGGAGCGACTTGCGCGTGGTGATGAGTTTGTGATCCGGCTGAAAGTTCCGCGCCATGCTGAAGTGCGTTTCGAAGACATTATCCGTGGATGGGTGGTGGTGCACAGCGCCAATCTGGATGACAAAGTGCTTTTCAAAAGCGACGGCATGCCCACGTACCATTTGGCCAATATCGTGGATGACCATTTGATGCGCATTACGCATGTGATCCGTGGCGAAGAGTGGCTGCCCAGCGCGCCCATACATGTGCTCATTTATGAGGCGTTCGGTTGGGAGCGTCCGCAGTTCGCACACCTGCCGCTGATCCTGAAACCCGATGGCAACGGCAAGCTCAGCAAACGCGATGGCGACCGCCTTGGCTTCCCTGTTTTTTCCTTGAACTGGACCGACCCCACAACCGGCGAAAAGAGCAGTGGTTATCGCGAGCGGGGCTATTACCCGGAAGCATTCATCAACATGCTTGCCTTGCTCGGCTGGAATCCCGGCACAGATCAAGAGATCATGAGCCTGGGTGAACTCACGGATCTTTTCGACCTGGAGCGCGTGCATAAGGGTGGTGCCAAATTCGACCCTGAGAAAACCAAGTGGTTCAACCAGCAATACCTGCGGATGCGGCCCGACGCTGAATTGGGTGCCCAATTGCTCCCGAAACTGATGGCCCAAGGCATTGAGGCCACGTTAGCCCGAGCCACCCAAGCCGCTTCGCTGCTGAAAGAACGTGCGACTTTCGTGGACGACATGTTGGAGGGTACATATCTGTTCACGCATGGTTCACCACTGATCGATAACACAGTCGCGAACGAGGAGTTGAAGAAGCGCTGGAAACCGGAGGTCGCACCGGCCATAGAAGACTTTCTGTTGAAGCTTGAACGGATCCGGGAATTCTCCCCGGGGGCGATCGAAACCGCGTTCAACGAAATGCTCCAGGAGAAGACCATGAAGATCGGTCAGGTGATGCCGGTATACAGGCTTTTTGTAGCCGGCCGAACACAAGGCCCCGGCATGTTCGATGTGAGTGCACTTCTGGGCAGGGAAGAGGTGGTGGAGCGATTGAAAGCCGGGCTCGCACTTTGTCGACCATGAGTGTCATCGAAGTCAACGGGATCAGGGTATACGCTTACCATGGCTGCCTCTCGGAAGAAGGCCGCATAGGAGGACACTACCAGGTGGATATCAGCATTACGGGCGACTTCGGTAAGAGCGAACGCACGGACAAACTGACCGACACCATCGATTATTCGCGCGTTACGGCCATCGTGAAAGAGCAAATGGCGATCCGCAGCAAGCTCATCGAACATGTGGGTCGCAGGATATTCAACGCCTTGAAGGCCGAATGGGGCGAAGGCTACCAATGGCGGATGAGACTTACCAAGGAGCACCCGCCAGTGGCCGGTGCCGTGGATCATGTGGTATATGTACTGGAAGCGTAGTTCGCCGTCTGTCTTTCGGCAACGATCAACCACCAACAGACCACCAACAACGAGTTCGTCTATCTTCGCAGCCCATTCAACGGTCGCGTGGCCTAGTGGCTAGGCACAGCTCTGCAAAAGCTGCTACTGCGGTTCGAATCCGCACGCGACCTCTACCAAGGATCCCCTGCTTTGCTGGGGATCTTTTCGTTCAAGACCTACCTTGCCATACCGATCTGCCGAACTTGACGTTGGTAACGGTGCTTTCCTTTTTTGCCCATGCGTGCGACTTATCCGCTTTTCCTCGTCCTGAACATAGTTTCTACAAGCCTTTGTGCTCAAGGCAACATAGGTATTGGCCAGTGGCGCGATCACTACCCATACTCCAATGCCAGGTTGGTGATCGAAGCTAACGGGGTGGCTTATTGTGCTTCCCGAAATGCGATCTTCAAGGCGGATCCAACCACGAATGAACTGGAGAAGATCTCCAAGGTGAACGCGTTGAGCGACGTGGACATTACCGCTTTGGGGTGGAATGCTGGTCTTAACGCATTGTTGGTCGGTTACGCGAATGGCAACTTCGATGTGATCAAGGGGGAGACCTCGATGAACATCGGGGACATCAAGCGAAGTGGATTGATCGGCGACAAACGCATATACGAGATCACATGCCAGGGAGATCTGGCTTACTTGAGTTGTGGCTTCGGCATCGTGGTTCTGGACCTGGTAAGGCAGGAAGTGCGAGAAACGTGGATCATCGGCACCAATGGCGCACAGGTTCAAGTGAACTCTGTTGCCTTCATGCCCGACTCGATCTATGCTGCGACAGAGGCGGGTTTGTTCAGCGCATGGCGCGGGGAGACCAATCTGGCGGCATTCACTAATTGGCATAAGCGCCTCGACGTACCACAACCCAATGGCAGATTCAGTGATGTGGAGACCTTCAGTGGTCGGTTGTTCGTGAATGGCGACTTCGGGGCAACGGGCGCGGAATTGGACACGATCTATTATTGGGATTCAGGATGGCAGCGTTTGACTGACGCTTATTCGCGCGATAACCGGAGTATCGGTATTTCCCCCGATGGGCAGCGAATGGTGGTGGGCGTTGCGTACGAGTTAAGGCAATACGATGCTTCACTGAACCGCGTGTTCCAAGGGGCCGATGGTTTCATTTTGAAAGGAGCATGGGGCGCTTCTGATGGCGGAGCCTGGGTGGCTTCTGACAATTTTGGACTTGTGCGTTTGCCTCCTGGGGGCGGGAGCATCAAGATCGTTCCGAATGGACCGCGGAATACAGGCGCGTTGAAATTGGACGCCCAAGGAGGGTGGCTAATGGTGGCCACTGGATCGGTCGCTGGAAACTGGACGAACACATTTGGGCACCTAGGCATACACGTATATCACGACAACACCTGGCGTACGGTCCAGGAGCCCGATGACGTCCTCATGCTTGGCGTGAATGGACTTGGGGGAGGAGCGGTCGACCCAATGGCCGTAACAATGGACCCGGATGATCCTGGGCACGGCTATACTGGAAGTTGGGAAGAGGGGGTGTTGGAATGGCGCAATGGATCGGTACAGGCCATTTGGAATGCCACTAACAGCTCATTGGGCACGACCGGTGATGCAGCAAATGGTATAGTGAATGTAGCTGGTCTGGATTTCGACAAAGACGGTAATCTATGGGTGACCAACGCCAACACAAGTGCGATCCTGAGCGTGCGCAAAAAAGGGGGTGAATGGAAATCGTTCAGTCCGGGTAATTTGCTCGCAGGGAACAATTTGGTCAGTGAGATCACGTGTGCCCATGAAAATGACCTGAAGTGGATCCTTCGTCCACGAGGAAACGCGTTGCTGGTGTTTACTGATGGCGGCACCATCGACGACACAGGCGATGATCAGTTCAAGCTCCTCACCACCAGCGAGAATCAAGGCAAATTACCGACGCTGGAAGTCGCCAGTGTAGCAGAAGATCTGGACGGAGAGGTCTGGGTAGGTACTAGCAAGGGCATCGCTGTTTTCTATAATCCCGGGGCGATCTTCAACGAGACGGGGGAGAACTTCGACTGTCAGCAGATCCTCATCGAGCAGGATGGCAATGTGCAGATCCTTCTGGAGACGGAGGTTGTAGGCGCTATTGCGGTAGATGGTGCGAATCGAAAATGGCTCGGAACGCAAGCGAGTGGAGCCTTCCTTGTTAGCCAGGATGGTACCCGGGAACTGGCTCATTTTACCGCCGAGAACAGTCCGCTGCCAAGCAACAACATCACTGCGATCACGATCGATGGGATCTCGGGTGAAGTGTTTTTCGCAACAGACCAAGGGATCATCAGTTACCGAGGTGAAGCCACCGACGGGGTCCGGGAGGCTACCTGTGCAAGTGTATTCCCCAATCCGGTGCGCGAATCCTATCAAGGACCGGTTGCGATCACTGGTCTCGCCGCAGATAGTGACGTGCGTATTACGGATATCGCAGGCAATCTGGTTTACAAAACCACCTCACTTGGGGGCCAGGCTATTTGGCCGGCAACGGACCTTGCCGGTCAACGGGTGAGCACGGGCGTCTATTTGGTGATGGCCGCTGATCCGACAGGGGCGACCACATGCAACACCAAGGTGCTCGTAGTGCGCTGATCTTCGCGCATGCTTCATACCACTCGCGCGGTGGTTCTGCGCACAGTTAAACATACCGATAGAAGTACGGTAATGAAAGTGTGTACCGAGCTGTTCGGCACACGTTCCTATTTGGTGCGCACGGGGCAGAAAGGCGGGTCCAAGAACTCGGCACTGCAGCCGTTGAGCCGAGTTGAAATGGTTGTTTCCGAATCGCATGAGCGTGACATGCACAGCGTGCGAGAATTGCGTGTTGAACGTCCGTACACGCAACTTTCCAGCGACCCGATCCGTGGGATGCTTGCGTTGTTCGCGCAAGAAGTTCTTTACCGCACTTTGCGTGAAGAGACGGGGGACTTGGCGCTGTTCTCCTTTGTGCAAGAAGCGCTGGAGGCGATGGATACCGGGGATGACGTGCCGTGCTTTCCGCTGAAACTGCTTGTTCAGCTGATGCAGCACCTGGGGATCAGTCCTGCATCTCCATCGCCAGGAGAGTCGCGGTTCGATATGCGCGAAGGCTATTTCTTCGCAGGAGTGCCACCGCATGAATTGTGCATGGCTCCGCCACAGAGTGCTTTGTTCGCGGCATTGATCCACGCGGACTGGAATGAAATAACCACTTCGAAGCTGGAGACAGCACTGGTGCGCCGCGCACTATTGGACGATCTATTGATCTACTATCGACTGCATGTTGAGGGATTCGGAGAGTTGCGTTCCCCTGCGGTGCTGCATGCGCTGCTCGCCTGAACGGGAGCGTTCAACAGCGGGTATCTTCCGCCGCTGATAACGATCGCCCGCTTCGCCCTTCCTTCTCTTCTTGAAGACCCATGAGCGCCCGGTTCGCAACGCACCCATTGCCCACATGCCCACCCAGCTTCCCACCCCGCCAAAAGCCGAAAAGGTCGATCACCAAGTTGTGGTCCACGGTGACGATCGTAACGACGAATACTTCTGGATGCGATTGAGTGAGGACCAGCGCAACGCCAAGGTGTCCGATGCGCATACCCAACGCGTTGTCGACCACCTGAACAAGGAAAACGCCTACGCGGATGTGTTGCTCGCGCCTGTGAAGCAACTCCGGGAAGACCTCTTCCTTGAGATGAAGGGACGCATCAAGGAGGAGGATCTCAGCGTGCCCTACCGCGAGAACGGGTATTGGTACAATGACAGGGTTGAGCAAGGGAAGGAGTATGCAGTGCACATGCGGGCCAAGGCGAATGCGGACGGTAGCAAGCCCGAAGTTCTCGTCGACTTCATCAACGAGAACACGATGGCCGAAGGGCATGACTACTTCGACCTAGGCGATTTCGAGATCAGTCCGGACAACAACCTTTGCGCGTACAGTGTAGACACCGTTAGCAGAAGGCAATACGTACTACGCTTCCGCGATCTGCGAACCGGAGCGGAACTTCCGGATGTGATCACCAATACAAGTGGTGGCGGTGCGTGGGCGGACAACAAGACCTTTTTCTACAGTCGCAAGAACAAGACATTACGCGACTACAAGATTCTCCGTCACACGCTTGGCACCAATGAGAGCGAAGATGTGGAAGTGTTCCATGAGAAGGACAGTGCGTTCAGTTGCGATGTTTACCGCGACCGCAGCGATAGCTTCGTGATGATCACAACGGGCAGTACGCTCAGTGCGGAAGAGTGGTATTTGCCAGTGAGCGAACCGCACGGGAAGTTCACGGTTTTTCTACCGCGCGAAAAGGAACATGAGTACAGTGTGCAACACGCGGCTGGTGAATTTTTCATCCTTACGAATTGGAACGCGGAGAATTTCCGGTTGATGAAATGTTCTGCGAAGAACACGGCGAAAGAGGCTTGGTCCGAAGTTTTGCCACATCGCGCGGATGTTCTACTCGAAGACGTGGATCTCTTCATTGACCACATGGTCTTCAGCGAACGCGAAAAAGGACTCACGCACCTGCGAGTGCGAAAGCTGAGTGCGGGGGAGGAGCATCCGATCACGTTCAACGACCCGGCATATGTGGCGTATACAGGAACGAATCCTGAGTACAACAGTGACAAGTTGCGTTACGGCTATACCAGCCTTACCACACCAAGCGGCGTTTACGAACATGACCTGAATACGAAAACCAACACCTTGTTGAAGCAACAAGAAGTGGTTGGCGCCTTCAATGCAGCGGAGTATGGGAGCGAGCGTGTGTGGGCAACAGCGCGTGATGGGCAGCGTGTGCCCATGAGCATCGTGTACAAGAAAGGCACACGGATCGATGGCACTTCTCCGCTATTGCTCTATGGTTACGGTTCGTACGGGATCAGCATGGAACCCACCTTCAGCAGTGCGCGACTATCACTGCTCGATCGCGGGTTCGTATTCGTTCTTGCGCACATACGAGGCGGCGAAGAATTGGGCCGGGCGTGGTACGACAACGGCAAAATGGAGCACAAGCAGAACACCTTTTCGGACTTCATTGATTGTGCGGAGTTTCTGCTGAAGAACAACTACTGCGACCCCAAGCGCCTGTTCTGTATGGGCGGAAGCGCTGGTGGTTTGCTGGTAGGTGCGGTTGCGAACATGCGCCCCGAACTGTGGAACGCGATCGTGGCCGAGGTGCCTTTTGTTGATGTGGTGAACACCATGCTTGATGAAAGCATTCCGCTCACCACCGGCGAATTCGATGAATGGGGTGACCCGAAGGAAAAGATCGCATACGAGCGCATGCTGAGTTACTCGCCGTATGACAACGTGAAGGATGCGAAGTACCCAGCGATGCTCGTGATCACCGGGCTCCACGACAGCCAGGTGCAGTATTGGGAACCCGCCAAATGGGTGCAACGCTTGCGCGAACATCAGCAAGGGGAAGAGCCCATTATCCTGAAGACCAACATGGAGGCGGGCCACGGCGGCGCGAGCGGGCGCTTCGAGCGACTGAA
>JANNYL010000708.1:0-3255 GCA_031410075.1 Flavobacteriales bacterium | reverse complement strand
CCATCGTGGCTCCAGCCCGGTGGGCCGAAGATGTACATGAGTTTGTTCCGAAAGCCGGGGGCTTTCTTTACGTCCTTCCAGATCTCTTGGAACTCGAACAAGTGATGCGTGATCGGGTTGTCAGTACCGGGATCATGGCTTATGCCGTATTTGGGGACAACCCCTTTGATCGGGGCTTGCCAGGTCTTGTACAGGCGATCCCAGATGGTGAAGATCCCCCCGTGGTTGCGATCCAAGTATTCGGTGTTGCTGCTGTGGTGCACCACATGCACGTAAGATGAATTGAAGATCTTTTCGACCCAGCCGAACGACGGTAGCAATTGGGAATGCAGCGTGAATTGGTAGAATGAGTTCACGATAAGGCAGGTGGCGATCATGATGGGTTCGAAGCCAAGAATGGGCATCCACAGCCAGTAGATCGGCTTTATGAACGTGATGAACCAGCCATTGCGGATGCTTACCGTGAGGTTGAATGTTTTGGCCGAATGGTGCGGCAGGTGTGCGGCCCAAAGAACCCGAACATTGTGCGCTAAGCGGTGGTGCCAATAGAAGTTGTGATCGTCAGCGATCGCACAGATGATCCAGGCATACCATACGAAACCCAGGCTGGTATACCCCAGATAATGTTGGCGAAGATCCGCTGTTTTCCAGAACAGGAACAGGTACAAGGAGATCTCGAAGACGTTCGTCAATACCCTGATGACCGTGGCGCCTACAAGTATCACAAAGCTGGCCCACGTCTCTTTCAGGCTGTACAAGTTCTTCGCATTGAAGTACTCCATCAGCAATAGCACCAGAAAGATCGGATACACGTACTTGATCCCGATCCCTTCGATGGCCAACTCAGGCAACTGCGCCTTCATATCCAACCAATACTGTACAATGTGAAATGCCATCCCTTTTGCTTTTTCGCCGCGAATGTACCGGTAACAACGAAGGTCACTTTGATGTTCGGGTCCCTCCTACTTTCACGGCCCCTTTGCTTCCGGCAGATAAGCGAGGCCCAACCATGAAGCCCCTTCGACTGGCCCTCCGTTCACTGACCTCCAATATACCTTTCAAAGGCCGATATCGCTTGGCCGACAAGGCGGGTGCTTGGCTGGCTGGCGACCTTCACGAGGTCATCAACATTAATGGTATCGCCGTTGAACTGAACCACAACGTACTTACACACCGGATGATGTACCATGGTCTCTATGAAGAGAACGTGGTGAACTTCCTACGCAGGAACATCAAACCCGGGGATGTGGTTTTCGACCCGGGAGCGAACATCGGATACTTCGCTGCGATCTGCAGGGGTTTGGTAGGAGATAGCGGACACGTCTATTCGTTCGAGCCCAGCAATGCAGCCTATGCTCATATGTTGAAGAACAATACGATCGGTGCATTGAAGAATTGGACACTGGAGCATTCGGCGCTCACAGACCATAGCGGCTCAATGACTTTCTATGACACGCCCAGGGTTATGACGCGTGGCTTTGCATGTTTGGAAGGGACCTACGAACCGAAGGACCGAATTCCGCACCAAGTGGAAGTGGTTTCGCTGGACGATTACTGTGCAAGCAAGAACATTACGGCCATCGCCTTCCTGAAGCTCGATATCGAGGGCAGCGAACTGAAAGCCTTGCGTGGCGCAAAACAGATGCTCGCGAAACGAGCGATCCGCACGATCCTCGTTGAGACCACATTGATGGCCCATACACAGGAGATCACGCGAGAGATCGACGACTTGTTACGTGGAGCTGGTTACCGCTCGCACCAAGCCCGCCGAAATGGAACCTTGGTGCCCATCAACATCATGGATCGCAAGGAGATCCGAGAGGATATTATTTGGACCTTATCCTGATCCTTCGAGCAGCAAAAAGGCCTCGGTACAAACCGAGGCCTTTCGTGTTCCGGAATTATTGAAGGATCACTCCCCCAGCAGCTTCTTCATTTCTTCGAACTTGGCCGTGTTGCCGGCTTTGGCATACAACGTCTTCAGTTGAGAGATGGTCTGCTTGTCCTCAGGCTTCAGGCTATGCGCCTGCTCGAAGTATGGGATCGCCTTCACGAAGATCTCGTCAGCGACTTTCTTGCATTTCGTGTAAGCTGCATCGTCCTTCAATGCGTTGCACTTCTCATACTCGGCAGCAGCTCGGTTATTGTACAGTACACCGATGTTGTATTGGCCATCGAAGAATTTCGGATCCAGTTCGATACTCTTCTTGTACTCTGCCTCCGCCTCATCGATCTTGCCCTTGCCTTCGTATATGCTGGCAAGAAGGCTGTGCAAAACCGCATTCGAGGGGTCTTTTTCCAAGGCCGAAACAACCATGGGTTCAGCTTCGGCAACACGATTGGCCTCTTGCAGGTACGAGATGTAGTCAAGCATCAGCTCTTTGTTACCAGCGTGTCGCTTCAAGCCTTCCCCTATGGTGGTTAATCCTCCCTCCAGATCCTTGTTCCGGTTCTGCAGTGAAGCCGTGTAACGGTAGATCTCGGGTTTGTCATAACCGATCTTGAGGCACTCCTGGTAACGCTCCAATGCCATGGGCAGGTCCCCTTTGGATTCGTAAGCCAGCGCGCTATTGAATACGGCATTGCTGTCGATCTTGCCAAAACTCTTCGCGATCTTCTCACTCATGGCGTAGGAGGCAACGGCCTTGTCGTAATTCTTCGCCTCGAAGGCGGCGTTGCCTTCGTTCAATGCGGTTCCTTGAAGTGCTTCCAATGCACGAACATTGTCTTCCTTCTCTGAACCTTTCGTATCCAGTTCCATGGCCTTCTGGTAGCTGGCCACGGCTTTGTCGAGGGCATCCGGGAACTTGCCTTTCAGCGCGGCATCGTCTCCGAAAACCACCCGGCTATAGATCATGCCGCGGTAGCGCCAGGTCTTCTCCTTCACCATGGTGCCCTCGTTGAGGATGGCAGGTTCGATATAGCCGGCGGCTTCGGCCAGTTGATTATCCTCCAACGAATTGAAGGCGTTAATGACCGCGCTGTTCTGGGCCATCACGTTGGTGCCCACGAGCGTGCCCAGGATGAAAAGCGTGTTCCTCATTTCAGGTGTTCTCAGGTTCATTGTTCGTCGCCGTCTGCAACATCGGTGCCATCAGCGCCCTCCTCTCCTTCTTGTCCTTCGTCGCTTTCGCCTGCTTGGGCACCGGTTTCACCGGGTTGTCCTTCGCCCGTTGCTGCTTCTCCTTCGGCGATCGGTGCGTCCTCATCCTCGTGCAGCTCGCTGTCCACTTTGGCCACGGCGGCGATCTTGTC
>JANNYL010000707.1:0-9599 GCA_031410075.1 Flavobacteriales bacterium | reverse complement strand
CTCTTGCCTTTCGCTTCGACTATCGAATCGAACACCATGCCCTCTATGGCGATGTTGGCATCCAACGGTTTACCGGTCTTGGCATCGGTCACTTTGATGCGCAGTTCTTGGGTCTTTGTGGTCGTCTCTGGGATCGGTGGTGGTGGCGGTGGATCGTAGTGGAACCGTATGGTGTAGCCGTCGAGCGGACGATCCTGATAGTCAACTACGAGGTAAAGCAATTGGCCTTCCTCGGCATCAAGTGCGCGACTGAACGACGAGCCAACTCCTGACCGAACAAAGTCCTCCGGAGCGTCTTTTCGCAATCCGCAAATACTACTGTTAGCCTTGTCGTTCCTACTGATGTTCGTTCGCAACGGCGTTACCGCCTTCTGTTGCACCTTATCGCAAATTCCTGGGATGGCTCCTTCGAATACCAGGAAATCGATGTCGTCGTCGATATTCTTCGGGATGATCTCCATGGTGATGCTCGTCTTCACCGGAGAACGGAACGTATACCAGGTGGTGTTGTGCTCGCGTTCGAACCATTCCTTTTGGTCCGCGGGATTCTCTTTGATCTCCAGAATGTTGCCAAATCCACGAACAGTCTGATCGCATACGTATACCGAATCCTTGATGAACACCGCCCCGGTGCAATCACCATTATTCTGTGTAAGTGGTTTCTGCGCGAGCAGGCTATTGGCTAATGCAAGCGCAACGAAGTGCAAGAGGTATGTGCGACGGGAGAGTTTCACAAGGCCAACGGTACAGTATCAAGAACTGGAATATGCAAGGTTACTTCCGAGCCAGCGCTCCATTTCCGGGACGGGCCGATCCTTGCGTGCAGCGATGTCGATCAGTTGGTCGCGACTTATTCGACCAACGCCGAAATACTTGCTCTTGGGGTGGGCGAAGTACCAACCACTCACGGCAGCCGTCGGAAACATGGCGAGACTTTCCGTGAGTTCGATACCGGTATGTTTCTCTGCATCCAGCAACCGGAAAAGCTCTGGTTTTTCGGTATGGTCCGGGCAAGCTGGATAACCGGGTGCAGGGCGAATGCCGTCGTAGTCCTCCTTGATCAGCTGTTCGTTGCTCAGCGCCTCCGAATTACCATAACCCCAAAGCTCCTTCCGAACGGTTTCGTGGAGCTTTTCGGCAAAGGCTTCGGCAAGTCGATCGGCGAGGGCTTTCAGCATGATCGCGTTGTAATCATCACCAGCTTGCTCGAAACGTTTGGCACGCTCATCCACGCCATGGCCAACAGTAACCGCAAAACCACCAAGGTGATCGGAGGTTCCGGTGTTTTTTGGTGCGATGAAGTCCGCCAATGCCATATAGGGCAGCCCTTGTGCCTTTTTCAATTGCTGTCTCAACGAGTGAAAACGGCCCAGGGTTTCCGAACGAGCAACATCTCGATACACTTCGATATCGTCGCCAACCGAATTTGCAGGCCAGATAGCAGCTACACCATGGGCCAGTAACCAGTTCTCCTTCACGATCCTGTCCAGCATCTGTTGCGCATCAGCGAACAATCGGGTTGCTTCTACACCCACAACGGCATCCTTCAGGATATTCGGGTACTTGCCCGCTAGTTCCCAAGCCATGAAGAAGGGCGTCCAATCGATATAGGGTACAAGCTGCGCTACCGGAAAGTTCCTGAACGGGAACACACCCGTACTCTTGGGTTTTACCGGAGGCTCGCTCGCCCAGTCGATCGTGAACCGCTTGTCTCGCGCTTCGGCAATAGGCAGATACTCTTTGCTTCGTTCATGCCCTTCATATTGAGCGCGCACTTTGATGTACTCCTCCTTCACCTCAGCGGCATATCGAACGCTCTCATTGTCGCTGAGCAGATTGTTCACCACGGGAACGCTGCGACTTGCGTCGATAACGTGCACAACGGAATGGCTGTAATGGGGCGCCACACGCACAGCGGTATGAACGCGGCTGGTCGTAGCACCACCAATAAGCAAGGGAGTGGTAAATCCCTCACGTTCCATCTCCTTGGCCACGTGCACCATCTCATCCAACGAGGGCGTTATCAATCCACTCAAACCGATGATATCCACGTTGTTGTCTTTGGCGGCTTTCAAGATCTTCTCGCACGGGATCATCACGCCCAGATCGATCACTTCCCACCCGTTACAGGCCATGATCACGCCTACGATGTTCTTGCCAATGTCGTGTACGTCGCCCTTCACCGTAGCCATGAGGATCTTCTTGGCTCCAGTACCTTGCTGGTCGAGCGGAAGGGAGCGTTTCTTCTCCAATAAATAAGGTTCCAAATAAGCAACGGCCTTCTTCATTACGCGAGCGCTCTTCACCACTTGAGGAAGGAACATTTTGCCTGCGCCGAAAAGATCCCCCACCACGTTCATTCCTGCCATCAATGGGCCTTCGATCACTTTCACAGGGTCTTGCAAAACAACGCGCACTTCCTCCGTGTCAGTGTCGATGAAGTCCATGATCCCGTGAACGAGTGCGTGCTTCAACCGCTCTTCCACCGGGCCTTCTCGCCAAGCAGCTTGTTGCGCGACAACCTCGGCAGAAGGTGCTCCTTTGAATCGTTCGGCGAAGATCACCATGCGCTCGGTCGCATCCGGGCGTCGCGCAAGGAGAACATCCTCCACATGCTCCAGCAGGTCTTTAGGGATATCATCGTACAGGCCGATCTGTCCGGCATTCACGATACCCATATCCATACCGGCCTTGATCGCGTGATAGAGAAAGGCCGTGTGGATCGCTTCCCGAACTGGTTCATTGCCACGGAAGCTGAAACTCACGTTGCTCACTCCACCACTGACAAGCGCACCGGGCAGGTGTTTCTTGATCCATGATACAGCGCGGATATAATCCACCGCGTAGTGGTCATGCTCGCTCATCCCAGTAGCCACAGTAAGGATATTGGGGTCGATAATGATATCGTGCGGTGCGAAGTGCGCCTTGTCGATCAGCAATCGATAGGCCCGTTCAGCGATGGAAATTCGACGTTCGAAATTGTCAGCCTGGCCTTGCTCATCGAAGCACATCACGACGGCGGAAGCACCAAGGCGCCTGACGATCCGCGCTTGCCGCAAGAACTCGGTCTCCCCTTCTTTCAGGCTGATAGAATTCGCGATGCCCTTTCCTTGCAGGCACTTCAAGCCAGCCTCGATCACGGAGAACTTCGAGGAATCCACCATGACGGGGACGCGCGCAATATCGGGCTCAGCTGCGATCAAGTTCAACAATTTGCGCATGGCCTGCACACCGTCGATCAGGCCTTCGTCCATATTGACATCGATCACCTGGGCACCATTCTCCACCTGCTGCCGTGCAACGGAAACAGCTTCATCGTACTTGCCCTCCTTGATCAACTTGCGGAACGCAGCGCTCCCCGTGACGTTGGTGCGTTCACCTATGTTCACGAAGTTGGCACCCGCGAAAATGCGCAGGGGCTCGAGGCCACTGTAGGTCGGAATACTCATACGATAACGGGCAGTTTACGTGGTGCATGCTTCGCGGCTTCTTTAGCCAAGGCAGCGATATGGTCTGGAGTGGTGCCGCAGCAACCACCGACGATGTTCACCAGTCCATCACGCATGAATTCACCAACGAGGCTTGCGGTAACCTCTGGAGTTTCGCGGTATTCGCCGAACTGATCGGGCAATCCGGCATTCGGATAAACGCTGACCAAGCAACTCGCCTGTTCTGCGAGCACCTGCAAATACGGCCTCATTTGCGCGGCACCGAGCGCACAATTGAGTCCGATGCTGAAGAGATCAACATGGCCCATGCTGATCATGAACGCGTCGATGGTCTGTCCACTCAGCGTTCGCCCGCTGGCATCGGTGATGGTCACACTGCACATCAGCGGCACACGTTCTCCCCTTTTCTCGAAAACCTCATCGATCGCGAAAAAAGCGGCCTTGGCATTGAGCGTATCGAAAATGGTTTCCACCAAAAGCAGATCGACCCCTCCGTCCAGAAGTGCTTCGACCTGTTCCGAGTAGGCCGTTACGAGATCATCGAAATGCACAGCACGATAGCCCGGATCGTTCACATCCGGGCTAAGTGAAGCGGTCTTGTTCGTTGGGCCGAGCGCGCCGGCAACAAAGCGCGGTTTGGTAGGATCCGCTTTGGTGAAAGCATCACACGCTTCACGGGCAAGACGGGCCGAAGCGAGGTTCAGTTCCCGAACGAGGTGTTCGCACTTGTGTTCCGCTTGCGCGATGGTTGTGGCGCTGAACGTATTGGTCTCCACGATATCAGCCCCGGCTTCGAGGTATTGTTCGTGTATCCTCTTGATCGCTTCGGGCCGGGAGAGCGAGAGCAGCTCGTTGTTGCCCTTCAACAGGATCTCATGCTGCTCCATTCCTTTCGGATGGAAATCTTCTTCCGTGAGTCCCAATTGCTGGATCATGGTACCCATTGCCCCATCCAGGATCAATATGCGTTGGCTCGCCAGCTCCTCGATCGTTTTCATGTCAAACCAATTACTTCAGGCCCATCCCCGCTTTGGCTCTATGAGCTCCAGCGCGGAATAAAAAAACCCCACCCGTAGAAGCCGGATGAGGTCGTTGAACCGCTTTCGCGATGCACCTGATCTCAGCTCATCTGTACCCCGAACACGCGAACAGCGCGCGCAAGGATGGATTTGGCACCGTACTCCCGGTGGGACCAAGGAGGGGTTGTCAAGGCGTCTCAGGGCCATTACCCTCAGCCTTTCTCGATAAGCGTACCGGCTCAAGGCCGGAATGAAAAGAACGTGGGGCGAATATAACCCGTCAACAAGGGAAATTGGAATAGTGGGTTCGCAAGTGCTGCAATGCCAGGGCTTCGCCAGCATCATAGGTAGCCTTGTCCGATAACGCTGCATGTCCACCCCCGGTGGTACTCGCCCATGCATGCAAGGCAAGTGGCATAGTGTCGAAATGCTTCACACCGAGTTTGCTGCCTGGAGCACCCAGGGGCATGTTCATTACATCGTGGAACCATTGTGTGCCAATGTCCAATCCAAAACTGGCACCAAAGGGTACCGCGGGGCCCACCGGCATGGTGACTTTCTTGGCAACCTGTAAGTTGATCATCGCGGACCACTCGTTGAGGCGGCACTCTGGCAAAGGCCAGGGTTTTCGATGATCCATGGTCCATTCATACTGTTCGGATCGCGCGCCCTTGAACTGTGTAGACACTCGCAGCCACTCTTGATAACCCGGACGGTACTGTTCGAACTTCTCCGGTGAGCATAGACCCGCGCTGAATGCCGAACAATTCCAGCACTGCCCCACAGGACCGATGGCGATGTGGTTTCCGACATGCTCCAACAAAGCCCCGATCACATCACCTCTGTGCAACACGTCATTGTGTGTTATGAACAAAAACGGCTGCTTTGAACGTTCCCACGCCACTTGATAGCGCACCGAACGTCGCAATGGGCCGAACTTGTATGCTAGTCGAAGGCTTCGCGAACGCACACTCAGCCAGAACCACGGGCGGTAGTGGATCAAGCGATCGCCGAGGTATTTCTTCAGCTCATCGAAACGGGCATCGAACGGCTGCCGCCGCTCCTCAATGAACCAGATGCGATCGATCCACTGTCCAGAATGCTCAAGAAGTGAAAGAAGCGTGACCGCGGTTTGCGCTGGTTTCCCGTAGACGTTTATCGCGACATCCACCTTCTTCATCGCAGCGAAGTTGGGGGCGAACGCGAATTATCCTTTCGCGCCAGCGAACTCCTTGAAAAAGCCCAGAATACGCTTGCGGAAAAACAGGAAGAGCAGCACGTATGGCACAACCATCAACATGATGATACCCTTGTTCAACCCGGCACCAATGGCTTGTTGGCCACCGAACACGCCGCCTTGTTCCTGACTCTCCACCGTGGCCTTGCACATGGCGCAACCTTGGGCGATGAGGTCGTGCGGAAGGATCCACACGAGCAAGGCGAAAAGGAGGATCCACCGCTTCATGTCGCAAAAGTAGGTCAGTAGTATGGCGAGATCAATAAATACACCACCACCCCTGTAACGCTCACATAGAACCAGACCGGCCATACGCGTTTGGCCAGTTTGCGGTGCGCTGGGAATTCCGCACTAAGTGCACGATAGGCCGTAAGCAAAATGAAAGGCAACGAAAGGCCCGCAAGCAGAATGTGCGTGGCGAGAATGATGTAATAGACCAGCTTGATGGAACCCGTTCCGCCAAACGTGGTTTCACCGGCAAAGAGGTGATGCAGGATATAGGAAACAAGGAACAGCACACTCAGAACCAAGGCACTGAGCATAGCCGCACGATGTGCCTTCCAATGGCCCGCTTTGGCTGTGAACAAGCCTACAAGGAGCAAAACACTTACGGCACTGTTGATCACCGCGTTGATGCGCGCGAACACATGCACATCCAATCCATCTGGCGCGGGCACTTGCACGCGGTTCAGGATAACCACAGCCAGAAAAACGATGATGGAAAAGATCCAGATCCACCTTTTCGCGACGGCTTCCGCGATGCGGACAACGGCAGTCGGATAAGCCTGAGGCATGCGCTGACTATCAGGGGTTCGCCTCGCGTACGCGTCTCCTTTCTTCTCCGATGAGCAACTTGATGTCCTGCACCAGATCATTCACTCCTTTCGAGGTGGTGCCATCGTATACACCCCGTATGTGTCGGCGCTTGTCCACCAGGACGAAATTGGGTGAGTGCACGAATTGCTCGGCGCTCGCACTATCCACTAATGCGCTAAGCAGATAGCCCAGGTTGCCTTGCCGATAAATAGTGGATGCATCACCAGTAAGGAATTTCCAACGGGCCGTGTCGGCTTCGTTCTCGCGTGCGTATTCCTTCAACACTTGTGGTGTATCGTGCTCAGGGTCCACAGTGTGGCTCAGGAACAATACATCCTTGTAAGCCTTATCGCTGAGTGGCAGGTTGATCTGCAAGCCGCTCAGGCGCTTGGTCATTTTGGGGCAAATGCTCTTACAGCTCGTGAAAATGAAGTCGACCACCAGAATTTTGTCCTTTACCGTTTCGTTGGTAATGGTTTGCCCATCCTGGTCCGTGAAAGAGAACGGCGGCACCTGGAAGTAGGTGGTATCACCTGGTGCGTTCACCTCATGCTGCCCGTAGTAGGGCAAGGTGGTGTAATGGTTGTCGAAAAGCTTGAAGAACAGCAGCCCAACGGGAACTATGCCCAATAAGAATGAGAGAACAATGATCTTCCTACGCTTGCTCGCCGGCTGGAATTCGGCGCTCACTGGAACAACTCCAACATCCGGTTAACGTAGTTCGATTCCCAGATGGCGATGAAGATCAGGTACATGATGAACAGGCCATACGGCAAAAGGATCACGCTGCGAATGCTGCGACGCTCATCACCCAAGTGCATAAAGGTCATTACGATGTAGGTGGCCTTCACCAAAGTGAGCACGATGAACCCCCATTTCACCCAATGCCAAGCCGCAGCGTGGGTTTCCACCGGAAAAATGTTGCGCCAGTAGGCGCCTAGAAATACTTCGACCGCTGTAACCGCGGCCAAAAAAGCGGTAACCATCCAGATCTTCCGCCGGATCTGTTTGCCGTGCTCCTCACTATGGTGAGCATCCAGGCTGTATTCAATAATGTCGTCGCGTTCCATTGTAGTTCGGTTGAGCGATCAAACGAGATAGAAGAAGGTGAACACAAAGACCCATACAAGATCCACGAAGTGCCAGTAAAGACCGGCCTTTTCGACCATTTCGTAGTGGCCTCTTCGGTGGAAGACACCACGCGCCACCATGATGAGGATAATGAAGTTGATGATCACGCCACTGAACACGTGGAATCCATGGAAACCCGTGATGAAGAAGAAGAAGTTAGCGTACTGGGGTTGTCCGTATTCGTTCTCGATAGTGCCTTCGCTGCTCCACATCGGGCTCGCGCCGTGGGTATAAGCAACACGCTCAGCGAAGATCGCCTTGGCTTCGTTCCCTTCCACTTCTTCCGTGCCGTAGAGATAGCGATCGCCTTCTGCCTTTACCAGGTGGAACCCTGCGGCTTCGGTCGGGTTCTCTGTGTCGTGCTCATCATTATGCACCCAGTACTTGCTGCCATCCATCATGGTAATGGAACCGCCACTACCGTGGATAAAGTGACCCCACTCCCAAACCTGGCTGCCTACGAAAATGGCTCCCCAGATAACCGTGAGGAACAACCATTTGATCACCCCTTGCTTGTACATGCGATGGCCAGCTTCCACCGCCAGTACCATGGTAACCGAGCTGAAGATGAGCACAGCCGTCATGAATGCCACATAGATCAGCGGATAATCGCCGTGCAGGAATGGAAGCGCGCGGAAGACGCTTTCGCCCATTGGCCAACTTCCTCCAGGAGGCATGCTGTGGCGTGCGAACCCATAACCTACCAGCAGGGCGCTGAAGGTGAGGGCGTCGGACACCAGAAAAAACCACATCATCATCTTCCCGTAGCTCACGCTGAACGGGGAACGACCGCCGCCCCAGAGGACGTCGTTTGGAATGGACTTGCTCGCTTCGCCTGACATGGTTCGGTTTTGCGGGCGCAATGTTAATGAACGAACGCGATGAACAAAAGGAGGTACACCCATAACCCCCCGAGAAAATGCCAATACATGGTTCCTTGCCAGATACCCGTATGGTTCTCAGCGCTGTATCGACCTCTTAATGCCTTGAATGTCAAGACCATAAGAACAACAAGCCCTCCGGCAAGGTGTACCCAGTGGCCAACAGTGAGAATGTAGAAATAAGAACTGGCCGTGTTCTGGTAGTCCTCCATTTCAGCGTTTACAGGCTTGACGTGCTGAAGGTCTGTGGGCAGGAAGAATTGATCGCCAACCTTTTGCAGGTCAACGCCCTTGCGGGAAATGGTGTAATCCGTCCCATACTCACCACCGTTGGCCATCACCTTACCGACCATGAAATAGCCCCTGCTCATCAATTCATACCAACCCGATCGTTGATTAAGGGTGAAGGCCCCACCCAACAGCAACGTTAGAACCAACAAACCGGTCGCCGCTGAGACTTTGCCCTTACGGATCGACACCAAGGCGAACTGAATAGCGATGCTGCTCGCGATGATCACCGCAGTGCTGTAGTAGAAGGCCCTGGGAATGCGGAAATGCACCCAAAAATCGGCACTGCTCTGGCTCACCACATATGCACTGCTCAGCGCCACGAAAAACATGACGATCGCGAAGAGGAGCAGGTAAGTAAGGTTCTTTCGGGCGCGGACCTTCTGGTCCTGTTCGGAGATGATAACTGAAGCGTCGCTCATGGTTTGAAGATCACATAGGCGATCTGCACGAGGGGTAGGTATATGAAACTCGCGAACATCAATTTACGCGCATGCTTCTTGTCGCGCGAACGGAACAATTGCACAGCCGGAACCAGCATTACAAAACCGCACATCAACGCCACGATCGCAGCATAAACATTGACGAAACCGAATACCCAGGGCAGCATACCTATAGGGATAACAAACAATGTGTACAAAAGGATCAGCCACGCGGTGAATCCGTCTCGTCCACCTTTGCTGGGCAGCATGTGGTAGCCCGCCAATTGGTAGTCTTCGTGAAGTACCCAGGCTATGGCCCAGTAATGAGGGAACTGCCACATGAACTGCATGGCGAA
>JANNYL010000706.1:0-10529 GCA_031410075.1 Flavobacteriales bacterium | reverse complement strand
AATTCGCAGGTACCGTTGGCACCCTTGTCGATAGCGCCATAATCGTGGGCTTCTTTGTCCACACTGATCATTGGGCCGGTGCCGCCGACCATTTTGCCTTCCTGTGCGAAAGCGCCAAGGAACAGGGCGCCGAGGCTGAGGGTCGCGATGAACTTCTTCATGGTGAGTTGTTGTTTTTGTCGTTGTTACGGAACAAAAGTAGATGGCGGTTCCATGAGGTGCGGGCGTTTAACGCAACATTAACAGCCGGCACCTCGAGAAGCTGGGTACTGGAACACTTTTACCAGCAGCGGGATCCCGTTCTTAGGGCCAGCAATGAACGCCGTGCTCGCTCGGAACGAATGAAGAAGCTTTGGGATATCATCATAGGGTCGTTCTCTGGCGGTGAGCGCGACTATACATCGATGGGCGTTCGGCGTGCCATTCTGCTATTGAGCATTCCCATGGTACTGGAGATGGGCATGGAGGCCACGTTCGCCATTGTCGATGCTTTTTTCGTTGCGAAACTGGGCACGGCATCGGTGGCCACGGTGGGCCTGACGGAGAGTTTGCTGGTGGCTGTGTACAGCATAGCGTGGGGCTTGGGGATAGGAGCAACGGCCGTTGTCGCGCGACGGACAGGAGAAAAGGATGCCATAGGTGCACGTGAAGCAGCTGGGCAAAGTGTCCTGATCGCTTTGGTCATCGGCTCATTGCTGGCACTGCCGGGGTTGGTGTTCGCGCCAGAGCTATTGGGTCTTATGGGCGCTTCCGGGGATACGATCCACGAAGGATCGAGCTATGCGCGCATCATGTTCGCGAGCAACATCGTGATCATGCTGTTGTTCTGCATCAACGCGGTATTCCGCGGGAAGGGCTTTGCGAGCATGGCTTTGTGGACCTTGGGATTGGCGAACCTTATCAATATTATTCTCGATCCGATCCTGATCTTCGGTCTCGGTCCATTCCCGGAAATGGGCGTTACAGGGGCGGCGGTCGCCACCACTATTGGAAGAACGGTGGGTGTGTTTTTCCAACTGTACCACTTGTTCCGGAAGAATGGCGCTTATGCCTTGGGCCTTCCCGATCTGCGACCGCTGTGGAATGTGGTATGGAATATCCTAAGGGTAAGCACGGGCAGTATCGGGCAGTTCCTGATCGCTTCCGCGAGTTGGACGTTCCTTGTTCGCATCGTATCCGAATCGGGAACTGACGCGCAAGCGGGATATACGATCGCGGTGCGCATCATCATTTTCACATTGCTTCCGGGTTGGGGAATGGCGAATGCGGCAGCCACACTCGTAGGGCAGAATCTTGGAGCGGGACAACCCGACCGTGCTGCGCGAAGTGCATGGCTCTGTGCTCACTACAATATGGTGTTCATGGTGGTTGTTGCGGTGATCTTCTGGCTATTCGCACCATGGATCGTCTCACTTTTCGCGCAGAACGCAGTGGCGGATGCCTACGCGGTGCAAGCCTTGCGCGTGATCTGCCTCGGATACTTCTTCTATGGCTATGGAATGGTACTCGCGCAAGCGTTCAACGGAGCCGGGGATTCACTCACGCCTACGTTGATGAACGTGGTGTGTTTTTGGATGATCGAGATCCCTGTGGCCTACGTACTCGCCAAGACACTTGGATGGGGACCGCTCGGTGTGTTCGCATCGGTCGCGATCGGCGAAAGTGCACTTGCCGTGCTCAGTGCTGTGCTGTTCCAGCGCGGCAAATGGAAGACGGTGAAGGTGTGAAAAAGCGGACTACGGTTGCACGCTCTTCGCAGGTGCGTGCTTCGGTTTTCCGTCCGTGTACCACTTCAGCAATGAGTCGATGATGTGTTCGATCTTGCGACTATCGGCCCACGTACCCCGGAAGATGAGCGCACCATCCTTGTCCACCACATAAACGCCATTGGGCACGTTGCCATAGTCCTTCAGTGTTGCGCCATCCAAGCCATCAATCAGCACGGGAAGTTTGGTTAGCTGCGCGAATTCCTGTGCATATGCACGTTTCTCGTATTCGCTTTTTGGAGCAGGGTAGATCTTGTAGGTCTTCTTGTCGCCGGGGTGCAATTCCTTGCCGTAGATCACGAACAGATCCACAGGCTGGCCGGTGTATTTCTCCAGCAACCGATCCCATAAAGGCAATTGGAAACGTGCCGGTGGATTCGTGATACTGCCGAACATGAAGGCCCGAATACGTCCTTGGTTCGCGCCAAGCGTGTACGGTTTCGCATCCCGCGCATCAGTCAGCGTGAAATCGTGTGTGGTTGGCAGCATCCCGCCACCTTCGCTGTACGTGCGCAGCTCGGTGATGGTAGCCTTGATCACCTTGTCGAAATTCATGTGCCAGATGTTCACGAGCTTGCGCATGCTCTTGATCTCCTGCTCGCTGTAGCTGTTGAGGTAGTAATCCAGATCATCGCGGAAAACCAGAGCGGTATCCGTGTAGTATGGTTCCGGGTTCCAGTTCTGGATCTGTGCGTTCGCTTTTGGAGCGAACGTTGCCAGGGTGAGCAGGAACAAGAGCGGGCGCATGTGTTGAAAGTAGCCGGAGGTTGCTGTTGGACGGGATGAGCAGATCCGCTTGAAGATCAGGGAGCTTTCCGGGCGCTCTTGAAAGTCTTCTTGAACGCATCCAGAGCAATGGTCTTGTTCGCTCCTTCCTTCACGTAGTGCAGCAACACCTCCAGGTCTTCCGGGCTTTTGTAGCCTTGGTCGGGGCCAAGGAGGGTGCCGTCACCAGCGATGTAAACGATGGTGGGATAACCCACTCCTCCATTCACAACGGCAGTTGCTTTTGTAAGATCATGCGTGCCATTTCTGCCACCAACAGCGCTCGGGTTGAACTCCTTGTTCTCGTACACGGTGCCATTGAACGTAACGGGATCCTTGCTCTCGGCATTGAAGGAAACCGCATGAAAATTGGCGTTGATGTAGGCTGCGGTCTGGTCGTCGTTGAACGTTGCAGCATCCATCCGCTTGCACCATCCGCACCAAGGTGTCCACATATCCATGATGATGGGTTTGCCATCGACCTTGGCAGCGGCTTGAGCGGCTTCGAGCGAGACCCATTTCACTTTAGCGGTGGAGTGGTCTTGGGCAAACGCAAAAGCCGGGATCAACAGGAAAGCTAGAAGAGGGAAACGCATGGACTTTCGTTTTGAGGTTGCCATTTCAGGCAATGTTCGTGCCTTTGTTCGTTCAGTGGATATTGCCCATCAGTTTTTTCACGAACGGTGAAATGGCGATCATGACCACACCTGCGATCAACGCATAAATACCCAACTGCAAATAGCCATCGGTGTAGGCATGCAACTTGGCAATATTGGTAGCAGCTGGATCCGCCGAGGACATTCCGGCGCCAAGCAAGCCTGCCACATATTGACCGTATGCACTTGCCAAGAACCACATGCCCATCATCAATCCTTGGATCGGTTGGGGTGCGAGTTTGGTCATCAATGAAAGACCGATAGGAGAAAGGCAGAGTTCACCGAACGTGATGATGAAATAGCCGAATGTGAAGACCTCCAAGGAGGTAACGCCATCAGCATCAGCGAAGAAAATAGTAGCGTAGAACACGTAGAAAGCAGCGGCGAGAAGAAGGAATCCGAGGCCGAACTTCACGACCGAGTTCGGCTCCACCTTGCGCTTGCTCAACCACACCCAGAGCAGACCAAGAAGTGCTGCGAAAATGATCACGAAGAGCGAGTTGGCCGAGTTGTTCACCGCATTGGGGTCCATGGGAATGCCAAGCAATGTGCCGTGCAGATTGTTCAACGCGAACAAGCTGAGCGAACCACCGCTCTGTTCGAAGAAAGCCCAGAACAGGATCGAGAAGAAGATGAAGAACAAGGCAGCCAGGACCTTCTTGTTCTGTGCCGCTGAGAACTTGCGCATTTCGTAACCCAGGTACACGAGCGTAACAGGTCCGATGATGTACATGAACATGTCGGTGTAATCCGTATTCGTCACCAACAACAGAATGATCGGGACAACCAGTAGCGATCCAACGTAGGTCGCGATCTCGTAGAACTTTCTGCGTGAACGAGGCATGTCAATATGGAGCGGCGACAAGCCTATTGGTCCCAAGGTTTTACGCGTGAAGGCGAACGTGATCAGGCTGATGGTCATCACCACGGAAACCAGACCGAACGCCAAGCTCCACGAGTAGTACTTGCCTACGTATACCATGATGATCCCGCCAAGCAAAGCGCCCAAATTGATGCCTGCGTAGAACAAGCTGAAACCTGCATCGCGCCGGCTATCGGTGTCATGATAAAGTTGACCGACCATGGTACTGATATTGGGTTTGAAGAAGCCCGTGCCGATGATGGTGAAACAGGTGCCGATGTAGAAAAGCTCAGTGGGTGCGAAGGCGATCACCAAGCCACCGAGGATCATCAACAACGCACCCCAGAACAAGGATTTCTGAAAGCCCAGGATCTTATCGGCGAACACACCGCCGATGAAGGTGAACGCATACACGAAAGCCTGGATCGCGCCGTACTGCAAATTGGCCGTTCGGTCGTTCAGCCCCAATTGCGTTACCATGAAAACGGTAAGCATTCCACGCATACCGTAGAAGCAGAAACGCTCCCACATTTCGGTGGCGAACAGGTACCAGAGCTGCTTCGGGTACTTGCCTTCGAAGTTGCGGATCTGGTCGAGTGTGAGCGACTGGTTCATGGTCAAGGTCAATTTCTCAATAGATGTTCTTCTCCCGCATCACTCCGTTCAACCAACGAAGCATGAGAAAGAGCATGAGGGCTGCGGCCAGGGCGAGGCCGAAGTTCATGTAGAAGAAATGTGTCTTGTCTTCAAAGCCTTCCCACAGGCCCGAGAGCATGCCCGAAAGTTTGTTACCCACGGAAGTGGACAGGAAGAAGCCACCCATCATGAGCGCAGTGATCCGTGGGGGGCTCAGTTTGCTCACGAGCGAAAGGCCCATCGGGCTCAAGCACAATTCCCCGATGGTGATCACACCGTAGGAAGCGATGAGCCAAAGGCTGCTCGCCTTGCTCTCCAAATTGTTGGTGGCCACAACCGCACCGACCATCACCAATGCAGAGAGCGCAGTGATCACCAAACCGATCGCGATCTTGGTAGGCGTCGTGGGTTCTTTGCGTCTGCTGCGCATAAAGCCCCAGAAGCCAACGATCACGGGCGTAAGCAACACCACCCAGAACGGATTGATGCTCTGGTAGAGCTGTGTGGAATAGAGTTTCAAACTGCCTCCTTCAGCAGGAACCCGCTCCTTCGCCATGGATGCGAAATAATTCGCACTGTTGGCATCGGTGCTTGCGCCTGTGTTGGTGACGGTCTGCGCCATGCCCATTTTATCCGCCACGTCCGAGATGCCTGTGCTCATTTCCCGGTCGGTGTGGTCCTTGGCGAAAACGGTGAGCGCATCCCCGTTCTGGTGGAACACCGCCCAGAAGATCACCAGACAGCCGAACACAGCGAGCAAAGCACCGATAGGCCGTTTGTCTTCTTCATTCGCCTTCGCATAGAGGTAGATGAAAAAGCCGATCACCGGAATGCAACCGAAGATGAACGCGTCGTTCGTGTCCGTACCAAGCAGGTTGCCGGGGATCAAGTAGCCGAGAACACCGAATACGAACATCGGCAGGAGTGTGATGAGCAGGATCCTTCCTGTAGACATGTCGCCAGCCTGCACGGGTTTGATCACATCCGCTTCCTTCACGTGCTTTGTGCCAAAGGCGAAGATCACGAGACCGATCAGCATACCTACACCTGCGGCAGCGAACGCATAGCCCCAGCCCCAGTTGATCTGCATATACGCTGCAACGAAATTGCAGACGAAGGCACCCACGTTGATGCCCATGTAGAAGATGTTGAAGCCAGCATCCTTGTTCGCCCTGTATGCATCCGTGTTGTAGAGGTTCCCCACCAAGGTGGAAATGTTCGGTTTGAACATTCCATTTCCAAGGATGATCAGCAACAAGCCGACATAGAAGGCTGTGGTATCGTGGATCGCCAGGGATAGATAGCCAGCCGCCATGAGCAGCCCACCAGCGAAAATGCTCTTACGATAACCCAGGATCCGATCCGCAAGCAGACCACCGACGAATGGTGTGAGGTAGACCAGGCCGATATACGTCCCGTAGATGTCGCTCTTCTTCAAACTGCTGAAGCCCATGCCGCCGTTCTCCCAGCCATCCAACATATAGAGCGAAAAAATGCCCAGCATGAGGTAGTAGCCGAAGCGTTCCCACATCTCGGTGAAGAAGAGGACATAGAGTCCTTTCGGGTGCTTTGTCGCAGGGGTGGTGGCCGTCATAAAGGCAAGATCAAAAGTTTGTCCGACCGGATCAACGGATCCCGTGGAAGAGCTTGTTCACCAATGGGCTCACCACCACGAGGAATAAGCCGATGCCCACGGTGATGTAACCCATATTGCTGTATACGCCCGCATAGGTGGCCAAGCTGGCGGCCTTGTCGATCACATCACCTTCGCCCGCACCGTGCTCAATGCTGGTGAACTGGGCGATCAAACCGGCCATGTTGTTGGCAAACGCGATGCTCAGGAACCACGCGCCCATGGCGAAACCGGTCATGTCCTTCGGTACCAACTTGGTTACCATGCTCAAGCCGATCGGGCTGAGGAAAAGCTCGCCGGTGGTATGCAGCAGGTAGAGCAGCACGAGCGTCCACAGCGGCACTTGGTACTCGATGGCCAATGGTGCGGCAAGCAGGATCACGAGGTAACCCAAGCCGAGCTGGAGGATGCCCAAGCCGAATTTCATCGGAATGCTCGGATCCATTTTCGAGGCCTTCAGTTTCACCCACATCACCGCGAAGAGCGAGCCGAACAGCAGGATGAAAGCGGGGTTGAAGAACTGGGTGGTTGCCGCGCCTATCTCCATGCCGAACACATGCCGGTCCACGTTCCGGTCAGCGAACAGGGTGAGCGAGCTGCCAGCTTGTTCGAAGCACGCCCAGAACACCACGTTGAAGAGCATCAGGATGATGAACCCGAACATCTTCTGCAACTGCACACTGCCGTCTTTCACGCCGCGTGCGATCAAAATGCCCAGGACGATCAGGAGCGTGGCGATCAGCACGTAGCGTGCGATGTCCGTGTTGCGCAATAGAAAGTAGAGCACCGGGATCAGCGCAAGGCATCCGATAACAACCACCATGAAGGGACTGAGCGGACCGAATTTCGGCTTGTGCAGGGTCTCTGGCGAAGGTGGTGCGCTTACATGCGCGTAGTGTTTGCTGCCCAAGTGGAAAACGAGGATGCCGAGCAGCATGCCGATGCCCGCCAGCGCGAAACCGGCCCGAGCACCGTAGCGGTTGCCCACCTCGGCACACACGGTGGTGGCCAGCAACGCGCCCAAGTTGATGCCGATGTAGAAGATGGTGAAGCCCGAGTCTTTGCGCACATCGCCGTCGGGATAAAGCTTGCCAACCATCGTGCTGATGTTCGGTTTGAACAGGCCGTTGCCAACGATGATGATGGCCATGCCCCAGAACAGGAGCAGCTCACTGCCGCCCACGATCACGAACTCACCCAGGGCCATGAGCACACCTCCGAGCAATACCGCCAAACGCGACCCCAGGATACTGTCCGCCAACCGACCGCCGATCACGGGCATGGTGTACACAAGCGCGGTATATGCGCCATAGACAGCGAAGCCTTTGTCATCACCCATCGCCAGTGACTTCACCAGGTAGAGCAGCAGCAAAGCGCGCATGCCGTAGTAGCAGAAGCGCTCCCACATTTCGGCCGCGAAGAGCCAATAGAGGCCTTCCGGATGGCCGCGTTCAACGGTTGTTGTGCTCATACGATCAAGTTGGTTTCGGTTGGTGGTCTGTGGGCAATGTAGCGGGAATGTCGGAGCCGCATCATTTTCCAACGATGGCAGCACATTCCGGGGTGATCGATCTCAAAGTTTCTCCAACAGGAAGTTCGTCATCTTCTCGTACAGGTGCAGGCGCGTATTGCCCCCGTATATCCCGTGGTTCTTGTCGGGATAGGTCATCAGGTCGAAAGGCTTGTTCGCTTTCACCAATGCGGTGATCATTTCGGCGCTGTTCTGGAAGTGGACATTATCATCAGCGAGGCCATGGATCAATAGATAATTCCCGCGCAATTTTTCCACGTGGTTGATCGGGCTGTTGTCGTCATAGCCACTTGCATTGGCTTGTGGCAAGCCCATGTAGCGTTCGGTATAAATGGAATCGTAGTAGCGCCAATTCGTGACAGGTGCCACGGCGATCGCGGTCTTGAACACGTCCGCGCCCTTGGTAATACAGAGGCTGCTCATGTAACCACCATAGCTCCAACCCTGAATGCCAATGCGTTGTTTGTCCACGTATGGCTGCGTACCCAACCACTTCGCCACGGCTATCTGGTCTTCGGTTTCGTACTTGCCCAGTTGCCCGTACGTGAGATGCCTGAAGTCATGGCCACGTCTTGCGGTGCCTCGGGGATCCGCGCAAACAACGAGGTATCCTTTCTGTGCGAGCAATTGGTGCCAAAGCAGGTTCCGGCCTCCCCATTCATCCAACACTTGGCTGCTGCTAGGGCCGCTGTATTGCGTCATGAAGACCGGGTACTGTTTGCGACTATCGAAATTCGGTGGCTTGATCATCCATGCGTTCAACTCGACATTGCTCTCGAGCTTCATTTTCAGGAACTCTTTTTTCGGGAGATCATACTCCTTCAGTTTTGCGCGCAACTTGGCGTTGTCTTTCAGTGTCTTTACCAGTTTGCCTTGCCCATCGTGCAAGGTGATGGTCTCTGGTTCGTTGGCATTGCTGTGCGTGTTGATGAAGTATTTGAAGCCGGTGCTGAATTCAGCATCGTTACTGCCGCCTGGGGGCGATAGTTCCTTCAGCCCTTTGCCACTGAGCGGGATCGCATACACCTCCTGGTGCAAAGGGTCTTTCATGCTCGCTGTGAAGATCACGCGCTTGCCCACTTCATCAATGCCCTTCACACCCAGCACATCGTAGTTGCCCGAGGTGATCGGTCGCGTGTTCGCGATCGTTGACATCGCCATCGCTTTGGGAGCTGCCTTCCCGCTCGCGTTCATGGAACACCAGTAAATGTGGTTCCAGCCGCTGGTTTCATTGGTCAGAACGAAGCCACTTCCGTCCTTCATGAAGAACAGATCGTCCGTTACTTCGATGTAGGTCTTGCTCGTTTCCCGGTAGATCTCTTTCGTTTCCAACTGGACGGTCGCTGGCTTGGGAACGGGGATCTTCATCGTATAGATGAGCTTCTCGTTCTGCAGCCGGTTCAACTGCATGAACCAAACAGTATTGTCGTCATTGGTGAAACCGAAGCGCGGTAAGTAAAAGTCCGTTGCGTCTTTCCCCAATGGCACGTCGGTCTTTATGCCGCCCATCAGATCATAGACATGGAGGCTCACATCGCTGTTCTTTTCACCGGCTTTCGGATACTTGTAGGTATAGTCGTGCGGGTACAACTGGTGTTCGTACTTGGCTATATCGAACTGTTTTACCTCCGTCTCTTCGCTACGCAGGTAGAGCAACTTGTTGCCGGCATTGTTCCATTGGTACCCTTGCACCAGCGCGAATTCTTCTTCGTACACCCAATCCGTGCAACCGAACATCACCTTGTTCATCTCGCCCTCGTCGGTCACTTCCCGCTCTTTCATGGTGGAGAGATCAACCACGAACAAATTGTTGTCCCGAACGAATGCCGCGTGATTTCCATCGGGGCTGAAGGTGGCCAAGCGCTGTTTGCTTTTGGTCGTATCAGATAGTGGCTTCAGGGTTTTCGACCTCACATCGTACACGAAATTGTACGCGAAGTAGCTGTAGCGGTAAAGCGGATCCGTTGCGGTTTCGATCATCACCAAGTGCTCGTCGTTGCTCAGGTGATAGCCTTCCATCGCGATGCTGCCGAGGTCTTTGGTGCTCAATAGTGTGCCCGTTTTTCCGCCGGTCTTGTACTCGTAGATATTGATCACCTGATCCTTTCCTTCCTCTTCCTGCGCGGTATAGTGCAGCCCATCGTTCATGCTGTTGAGGCCTGCCACTCGTTCGCCACTGAAGGCCGGGCTCGCCCAGATGTCAGCATTGGTCAATTGCTTTTGGGCAACCAGTGCCGTAGCGCTGATCGCGATGATCAGCAAGGTCGAAAAGGATCGCATCATATTCATGTTCAACAAGGGTGTGCCAAGATAGACGGAGCAGGCAAGCAAGCACCGCGCCGTTCGCTCAGGGCGCAACGGTTGGTCATGTCATCAAGATCAGCGAACGGTCATAGTTCCACATGATCCATGTCCTTGTGGAAAGTCTCGTCAACGTATAGTGTACAGATCGCTGAGATGGATATGCATATCACACCTACAACAAGAGCCGCATAGTTCGCACCAAGGGCAGGTGTCAGGGCGGAGAACCCAAGAGTAATTGGTATGGTGGCACCGCGCACGAAATTGGGTGCCGTGTTGGTAACGGTACTGCGCAAGTTGGTGCCGAACTGTTCGCTGGCCATGGTAACGAACAATGCCCAGAACCCAGTGCTCGCTCCGAGCATGAGGCACATGAAGT
>JANNYL010000705.1:0-15992 GCA_031410075.1 Flavobacteriales bacterium | reverse complement strand
TCGAGCGCCTCGACGTGGAAGAACCGGAAGCGCGCGCCGATACCCGCTTGGGGCCAGAACACGAAAGGATCATCATAGAGTTCCATGTACAGGGTCCCGTCCAAAAAGAACGAAACCGGGGCAACTTTCATCTTGTATTCCAATCCGATCACCCCGTCCAAGCCCAAGTCGATGCTCGTAGCACGTTCGTCATAGGCCACATACCAATCGTTATCGTTCTCCAATTTGTACCGGTAGTCGAACCGGTAGGTCTGTGCCCGCAATTGTGCACCAAAGCCGTAATACCATTGCAACCCGGCTGCCTTGGCGATGTCCTTATGGATCAAGTAGTGGAATTGGATACCGATCGGTATCGATGAACGGTAGGCCAACAATTGATGGTCCTTGTATTTGAAGTGCTTGCCGTCGTACCACCGGTCGTACGCGTGGCTGTAATAGTTGTCGGAGAAGAAATGGGTTCGACCAATGCTTAGTTCAAAGGCTTTGTTCCCAGTGTATTTTTTGATGCTGATGCCGCTCGGATCGCCCAACCGGAAGCCGATACCCCAGTTCTGGGCTATTGTGCTGGCAGGCAGTAGAACGATCAGTAATAGGGTGTACAGCAGGCTTCGCATCAACGCAAGGTAGTTGGTAGGTTCCCTTCAACGGTTGAACCCTGGTCTGAAGTTACCATGCCACCATCCGTGAATCACGAAAGCACCGCGGACGACCGGCCAAATGTGCCGATGTGTCTTCTCTCAAATGTCGACGTGGTAGAGGTCCCGGCTATTGCGCGCTATGCCCGATACATGAAAGCCGCCGGGTTGCGGGATCACTTCGATCAGATCGAACACGGTGCATTCGCGCGGCAACGGGGCGAAGACCAGGGTGAACTCCATGGATGCATTTTCGGGCACACGCATCCAGTAGGGAGCATATGTGATGCCTTCGGCGTGCAACAGTTCACTTCGGTGCCCGGTATGGTAGCAGATCAAGAAGGTGCTTTGCCAAATGCGGATCAGATCGCCCAATTCGCTGGTATAACGGCATCGCACAGTCACTTGCCCGCGTTCATCCACGTTCGTGAGCAATTCGCTCATGAGCGCTGGTTCAACGGGCGCAATGGTGGAAGGAGCCTCCTGGGTTTCCACGGCAGTGGCAAGTGGATATGGCTGGTGCATGGTTCTTCAAAGGTAAAAGCGCAGGGCGGCCGCTGATGGCTTGGCCCTGCAGCTCATGCATCGCCCCTGGAACAATACGGGATCTCCGCCTCGCATCGGTCCAAGGGCGACCAAAAAGAGCCTGTTCAGGATCCCTTCAAAGCGCTCTCCGGCCTCCTTTCCGCCGATGGATCGCCTGAAAATGTTCCCGTAGGCCACTATTGCGTGAACATTTTCCGGCCGCTCCTAGTCAAAAAAACAATCTTGGAACCTATCGGTAAAAAAGATCCTGAACAGACTCTTTGAAAACGACTTCTACAACTTCACCAAACGCTTCATTCCTGTCGCGCCACTGTCATCGGTCACTCGCACCAAGTAGGCACCTGCGGGTAGTCCGACAATGTCCAATGATTCGCGCTGAACACCAGCTGTAAAAGATCGGCGTGCAACAGTGCGCACCGCTTTGCCGGTAATGTCGAGCACGTCGATGTTCAAGCCATGGCCACCGCCTAAACCGTAGATCACCTCTACTTGATCAATGGCTGGGTTGGGCAGCAGATCCACACCAATATCATGACGAACGGTCTCTTCTAGACCGATCGCGCTAGCATCGGCGTATGTGCCACTGGAATCAACAAACGAGAAACCGAACACCGACACGTTGCTGATATCCAACGAAAGGATGGGTGCATGCACGCCGGGCTTGTACCATGCGTATGTATCGTTGTTGTACACAGAATATGGGGTAAATTGTTGGTCCACGATGCTCTTCAAAAAATGGACGCGAAGCACATTACTCACAGTGCCCCAAGGCAGTTGCACAGTTCCCCAGCCATCAGCAACGCCAGAAATATCGTTGGTGCGCGCCCAAGTGGTGGATCCATCTGTAACGCTACAGGTGGAGTTGTCCGAGAACGCGTTGTTGAAGTTCAGCGGGTAACTCACGTACGTGAGACGATCCGCACACGTACCTGTAGTTCCTGAAACCGAGAAGCCATCTTCTTCAAAAGCCGTTGCCGTTCCACGAAAGAAGATGTAATCGCCACCGCCTTCGTCTTGTGCCACAGTGGCATTCGGGAATGTGCTGCCAAGCCCCGTTTGGGCCACAGACACGTAACTAACCAGGTTGTTGTTCACAGCAGGAAGCGAGGTAAAATTCCAGGTTTGGCTGGCGCCGCCTGGACCGGGAGCGGCGTACGCACTGGCCACGAAGAAAACCTGTTCCCCGGGCAACGGGGTTACCGAGCCTGCACCCAATGTTGGCTGGGCCATAGCGGTTAGACAGTTGCTTAAAAGTGCGAGAGCGATCGTGTATCGTTTTTTCATGAGGAGAATTTTAAGCGCCCAATATAAGTGGTCGCTGAGCCGCGGCACGGTTGCATTGGGATCCATCACCACACCATCCAGCATTCCGTGGATCCTGCGCGCCGTTCATCAACCATCTATCCGGATGACATTGCGCTGCGCATCTTTGCGCCGAATTTTCAACCAACCCATATCCGCTTTTCGGCGGGAATAAGCCATGAAACCTTCCTCGATTCTTGTACTTGTATTTGGCGGCCTTTTGCTAGGCGGCCTTGCTGTAGTCATTGGGATATGGGCTCTCCTTTTCCAACGTTCCACCACCAGCCTTAACGAAGGTGTTGGTGAACAATGGAGCAACGTGGAGAACGCCTACCAGCTCCGCTCGGACAAAACCAAGAACCTGGTGGAGATCGTGAAAGGCGCTGCTGATTTCGAGAAAAGCACACTTACCGCGGTGATCGAGGCACGGGCCAAGGCCACGAGCATTCAACTGAAAGTGGATGACCTTACCCCCGAGAAGATTGCGGAGTTCGAAAAAGCCCAATCTCAACTTAGCGGTTCACTTAGCCGCTTGCTCGTGGCGGTGGAACAATACCCGAACCTGAAAGCCACCGATGCCTTCCGCGACCTTCAAGCCCAATACGAGGGCATGGAGAACCGGATCGGTGTGGAACGCCGCAAATTCAATGAAGTGGCTCGTGCGTTCAATACCAAGATCAAACAGATGCCGAACAACCTGCTCGCGGGCTTCTTCGGGTTTACCGAAAAAGGCTACTTCAAGGCTCAGGAAGGCACCGAGAACGCGCCTGATATCAGCTTCAAGTGAAACTGCTTACCGCCGAAGATTTTCTTTCTTCCACCGAACGGGAACGCGTGAAGGCAGCCGTTCGCGCAGCCGAAGCCCGTACCAGTGGCGAGATCCGGATCCACCTGGACGATGCGGTCGTGGATGAAGTGATGGATCGCGCTGCATTCGTGTTCACGGAATTGGAAATGCACCGCACACAAGACCGCAATGGCGCACTTATTTACGTGAGTGTTTCACAACACCGAGCCGCTGTGATCGGTGATATCGGTATTTACGAAAAATTGCCGCATGGCTTCTGGAACGACACGCTGCATGTAATGCTGCAAGAGTTCAAGAAGGGCCAATACTGCGATGGCCTTTGCTTGGGTGTTGAACGCCTCGGCGAACAAATGCGTGCGCACTTTCCATACGAGCGTGGAGACAAAAATGAACTAAGCGACGACATCAGCTACGGGAAATGAAACGCACGCTGATCCTCCTCTTTTTGCTCGCATCGTTGCCCTTCGCAACGCGCGCCGCAGTTGATCCGTGCCTGCCCGCGAAACCCGCTGATCAAGATCGTCTCGTGTTCCAATTCACTCCGTGGCTGAACCCGGACGAGGTGACGCGCTTGAACGATGTGTTGGTGCAATTCGCCCGCGAAACGAGCAACCAGATCGCCATTGTGGTGGTGGATTCGCTCTGCGGCTATAACGCCAGCGATTTCGCTTTCGACCTGGGCGAAGCTTGGGGATTGGGTGGAGCGAAAATGGACAATGGCATTGTGCTTTTGGTGAAACCGACCGGTGGGCCAGGTGAACGGAAAGTCTTTATCGCTACAGGATACGGTTTGGAAGGTGCCATTCCCGATGCGACATGCCGGCGCATTGTGGACAACGAGATCGTACCACGATTTAAAAATGGCGACGGCTACGGCGGGTTGAATGCGGCGATCGGTATTTTGATGCAGCTGGCCAAAGGCGAGATCAGCGCGAAGAGTTATGGCCATTCGGGAGGGCCAAGTGTCTTGCTCATTGTTGGTTTGGTCCTTCTCTTCATCGTTGTAGTGGCGATCGCCCAACGCAATCGAGTACGATCGTACGCAAGCACCAATAACATCGATTTCTGGAGCGCCTGGTGGTTGTTGAACCAAGCGAGCAGAAGCCATCGGGGCAATTGGGGTGGCTTTAGTGGCGGCGGTGGCGGTGGAGGTGGCTTCGGCGGCTTTGGCGGTGGATCCTTCGGTGGCGGCGGGGCCGGTGGTAGCTGGTAGTTGATGGGTTACACGAAGTGGATATTCGGAACACTGGGGTTCGCATTGAGCGGAACGCCCATCGGTGCGGTTGTGGGCTTCGCATTGGGCTCCTTGTTCGATAACGTCAGTGTCGGTCGGCAGCCGAATGACGCTTCAGATGATCCTCGCTCACGATCGACCGCCGGAGGCCAGCGTGCCGGGCAACAAACAGCAACCGCAGGCGATGTGGCGTTGAGCCTTGTTGTCCTGACAGCTGCGGTTATGAAAGCCGATGGCAAGGCAACACAAGGCGAACTAGGCCACGCGCGAACGTTCTTCAACAAACAATTCGGGCCGCAGCACGCTGCCGAGTTGCTTCGGTTGTTGCGCGATATGCTCCAACGGAGCATTCCACTTCGCGACGTGTGCGAGCAGATGCGCGGGCATCTCACACACCCAGAACGTCTCCAACTGCTGCATTACCTGATCGGCCTCGCGCATTCCGATGGCCAAATGGATGGTTCCGAAAAACAGGTGATCCAGAACATCGCATTCTATCTCGGCATTTCAGAGAAGGACCTCGCTTCCATGCATGCGATGTTCACGAAGGCCACACCGAGTGCCGCATATGCTGTGCTTGAAGTGGATCCCAAAGTGAGCGACGAGGAACTGAAAAAAGCCTACCGCCGAGCGGCGATCAAGCACCATCCGGACAAGGTTGCCCACTTGGGTGAGCAGTTCCAGAAAGACGCCGCCGAGAAATTCAAGAAGGTGCAAGAGGCCTGGGACCGCGTGAAGAAGGAGCGGGGGATCAACTGAGCGGTTCAATAAGGGTAACCGCGAGCCGGCAGTTGCCAGGAGGTCTTACATCCCTTTCCCGATCCTTTTTAACGGCAAGGAACTTTTCTGTTGGATCACAAGAGGTACTTGTTCCACTACTGTCACATTCGGGTCCAAACCGAACGCTTCACGATCGCTCAATGCAAAGTGTTTCAGTGCGAAATAGGCGTCAAGGATCAGGTCGTCGCGGAGGGTGAATTCATTTTCTACGCTCATTACGCGTTCAGTGAGTATGTAGCAGATGTCCGTGTGGAAGTCACCTTTTTTTATGCTCTCATACTTGCTATTGAATTCCAGTTCGTGATCGCTTTCCATCTCTTCCAGTACCCGTTTGAAGAGCTTGTTGATACGAGGTTGAACACGGAAGCCCAGATCGAAATCGACCCGGATCACCTTGTCGTCGATCAGCTCTTTTACGCGATATTCCATGGTGAACGGTTCATCGGTGTAGTTCACATGCACGAACCAATAAATGTCCGCCCGTTTCACTTTCCTTGCAAGGATGCTGTCCACCACTTGCTTCTCCACGTTGCCAGGATTGTCGGCCTTGGTGAGGTAGACCAGATGCGTAGCGAATTTCGGAACCTCCTTGTCGTTACTGAGGTCGCGTAGAAATTGCGCGTATTTGCTCAGCTGCACGAATTCCAACAATCGGTTCGTGATCTTTCGGGCACGGTACCAGATGTACATAATAGCCATTAATAGCACAACTGATAGAACGAACCAGGGGCGCTGGATGATCTTCACCACGTTGGCGACGAAATACGCGGTTTCAACCGAAAAGAAAACCAATATTACCGGAAGCACGAGGGCCATGTGCCAGCGACGCACGTAGCGCAGGTATCCATACATCAGTGTCGTGGTCATCAACATGGCCACCACAATGAAGAACCCGTAGGCCGAGAGCATGGATTCGCTATCGCGGAACACGTAGAGAACGATCATACAACCGACGAAAAGCAACCAATTCACACTTGGTATGTAGATCTGCCCACGCATTTGTGTGGGGAATTTGACTTTCACTCGCGGCCAGAAGTTCAACGTGATCGCTTCATTGATCAACGTGAAGGATCCACTGATGAGGGCCTGGCTTGCGATGATCGTGGCCAACGTGGCGATCAAAACACCGATCAACAAGAAGCCATGTGGCATCATTTCGTAGAATGGGTTCAGATCACCGAGGTACTTGCTGTTATGGCTCAATAACCAAGCCCCCTGGCCCATATAGTTGATGATCAACGCAGCCTTCACGAAGATCCAACTGACTTGTATGTTTTTCCGCCCACAATGACCCAAGTCGCTATACAACGCTTCAGCACCAGTGGTGCACAGGAACACCGCACCCAATATCCAGAAACCATTGTGGTATGTGGTGAGCAATTGGATGGCATAGTACGGATTGAGGCAATTGAACACATGCGGGTGGTGGACCAATTGGCGAAGTCCCAAAACAAGAAGCATACTGAACCACACGAACATGATGGGACCGAAAGCGAAACCCACCACCTTGGTACCGAAGCGCTGGAAGAAGAACAGGAGGGCAAGTATTGCCACGACTATCCCTACAGTTAAACTATTGCCCGGTGCGATCAAGCCTTCGAACGCGGCTACACCTTCCAACCCTTCAATGGCTGAAGAAACTGAAACGGGTGGAGTGATGATACCGTCCACGAGCAGCGTTGCCGCACCCACTATGGCCGGCACATAGATCCACTTCGCATACCGTCGCACCAGTGCATAGAGCGAAAAAATGCCACCCTCACCTCGGTTATCGGCATTCAGCGTAAGGAGGATGTACTTGAAGGTGGTCTGCAGTGTAAGGGTCCAGATCACGCAACTGATGCCACCGAACACCAAGTCTTCCGTGATCTCCCGAGCCCCGATGATCGTTTTGAAAACGTATAAAGGTGATGTTCCGATATCACCATAGATGATACCTAGGGTGACCAACATGCCCGCCATTGACAGCGGATGCGTATGACTCTTGTTCATGATGTGCGCAACAGTGAATGACCAAGACAAGGAACAGCGCGCACGGGAGTAAGGGGTTGGCCGTTCTTATGAGGACCTTCTATGGTCGCTTGGCGGGGCGAATTAACTACTTGGAAGCGAACAACGCACAGGTCTTTTGATGAATGGCTCTTTTGGTCCAAGGAAGACATGGTACAAAGCGTAGTGACCGATCGCCGATAGTTGTTCCAAAGCCTCCCTTGCTATGCTTGGAACCATGCGCCGGGCAAGGATCAGTAGCTTCGTGCATCGCTGAATATTCTGATATGGAAAAACTGTCCTCATTGATCCTCGGTGCAGCACTTGTCGCTTTCTCTGTGGTCGCCAAAGCCTCCGATGGCCCTGCTGGCTCCGATCAGAACATCTGCACCAACTCAACGGTACTGTCTGCTGATGCACTGGGCTCCGGTGAGCAAGGCATTTGGTCGATCTTCTCCGGAAGCGGCACATTCTCTTCTCAAACATCAACGGTCACTACGGTCAGCGGTCTTTCACTTGGTGAGAATGTGATCCAATGGACCATCCTCGGTAACGGTGCACCGGTTATCGATCAGGTTCTTATCGCCGTGTTCGATCCAGCGCTTCCAGCGGCATATGCCGGACCGGATAGTGTACTCTGCGCGGCCAGCCCCAGCATGTTTTTGCTGGCCGACCCATTGCCCACGCTCGTGTTGGGCACTTGGGTCGTTTCCAGTGGTACGGCCACGGTTGCTTCTCCTACAGATCCGCATTCCTCCGTAACCGTGCAAGGCAGCGGGCCAGCCACGTTGACCTGGATCCTGTTCAATGGCCCTTGTGGTCAATCCGAGGATGCGGTCACCTTATCCCTTCAGGAATGTGTAGTGGGTTTGGCAGAAATTCCGCTGAACGCTGTGCGTGTCCTGTTCGATCCGGGTCAGGAACGGATCACTGTGAATGGGCCACTTTCGTTGGAACGGGTGGAGGTCTTTGACGCTACTGGGCGTTCTGTGAACGTGACGAATGCCAAAGGGAGCAGCATTTCCATTTCCATGCGGGGCAGGGCAGAAGGTGTGTATCTGGTGAATCTTGTTACTCGAGCGGGTTCTGTTACCCGCCGTGTAGTGATCGGGCACTGATCACCAACCGGTAACGAGCAGTTTTCGGGCCGCGCCATGGCCGCATTTCTGCCATTTCGAGTAGGCTTGCGCCGCCCGTTCGCGCACTTGCTCATTGCTTTCCTTGCGCGCCCAACCTTGTAGAGCGGCGTCCAGCGTATAGGCTTCCGGTGCCATCAAGCCAGTAGTCCAGAGCAGAGGTGTGGCCCCGGTAGCCTTCAACGGAGCGTTGAAGAACCGTTTGCTGATGCAAGCGAGAATGACCGTCTCTCTTTTTCCGCTATTCGCTGGTTGGCGGGCTGCAGGCGGTGCGAATTCCATTAACCCATCATGGCCGCAGTAGGCTAATAGATCCGCGGATCCACCAATGGCCAGTTTTATATCACCAACTTGAACGGTGGTTGGATCATGCCCCCCGGCGTAGCTCAAGAAATCGCTCGTTGCTTGTTGGATGAACTTGCCATCGTACGCATCGGCCACGAGGAACACGTTCTCGGTTATGTGTTTCCAGATGATCCGTTCCAGAATATTCGTTCGTGGGTGCGTCAAACGCTCAATTCGTTTCCATTCCTTGCTTTTATTGAACCAGCTGCGCACACCATAAGCCGCGCCCCAATACAGATTTCGTTCGGTGTCCTGGCCATTGCCCAATGCTGCCGGTACGGGCACGATCCCCTGGTTCACGTTATCGCACAGGGCGACCACCACATGGATCACGCGTTGCGCTCTGCCCACTTGAGCCAGCATGAAGGCACATGCCACCAGGATCAACGGTAAACGGTGCCTTGTAGCCATGCGGTCATCATGTTATCGTCCAGCAGTTTTCCGATCACCCGATAATGCGAATGCGCGAACGGGTTGTTCCCTTCCAACGGCTCGGCCATCACACCTATTTCACGTTGGTAATAATTACTGTGGACAAAGCGGATGACATTGCCGCTCACGGTTATGAAGCCTACGTGGTTGTCCAGCCCCACGGCATAGAGGCCATCTCCTCGCTGGCGCAGCCATGTAAGGATGCCGTCAACTGAAGTCTCGCGGAAACGATTGGCTCCAGGGGCTACCTTGAGTATCATGGGTTCGGCCGCAAGTTGGGCCCACTTGATACGCGGTATGCGGAAGCCCGCATCCTGCAACACCGTGGTTACAAAATATCCGCAGGCGATCTTTCCGTTCTTGGGTTCCCGTGTTGTACCGTAAAAATCCCAAGGCGTTCCGTACCAAGCAGGGAGCAGGTCCTGCTCGAGTGTTGTAAGCAAATGTGCCCGCGCTGACTTCAGCGTCGTTGGTCTGTGCAGACTATCCTTTTCAAATGTTGATGCGAACCGCGATCGGCAACTTTCGAGTTCCAAGAGTTTTTGTTTGTACGGCAATGTTGTTTGAGCATGTGCAGAGGAAAGGAATGTGACCAGTCCCCAAATACCTGCGGTGCGAAGGAGCATAATGCTCCAATGCTGTTTCGCTGCGATTGTAACCCTCGGTTGTTCCGTCCGGGGTATATCGAGGTCATTTGTTCCGCGCCGGACCGGTGAACAACTGCACAAGATGGTGAGTCATGCTATGGATCCTGATCCAGCGGTTTGCCCAACGGCTACTTTAGCACACACACTCGCGAACCGGATCAATTCAGATCGGCCTGTCCGAGGCGTTGATCCGTTCACATCCCAGCCTATCATGCGCAATTTCTCGCTGCTCTTTTTCGTCTTCGGAATCTCGATAGGGCAGGCCCAGACGATCGGTCTGTTGGAATACTCACCTGGGAATCTGGACGGTTATGTGCTCTTTGCACCTATCCCCAGTACCACCACGTACTTGATCGATAAGTGTGGGCGCGAAGTCCACTCCTGGCCCAGTGCTTACAAGCCAGGACAGTCGGTTTACATGTTGGACAATGGATCGTTGATACGTCCCGCGTCTATTCCGAATAACGTTTTCACCGCTGGTGGAAAAGCCGGTGCGGTCGAGCGGATCTCCTGGGATGGTGTATTGGAATGGAGCTACCAGGTAAGTGATACCGGGCAATGCAGTCATCACGACGTTTACCCGATGCCGAATGGGCACGTTCTCGTTCTGGCGTGGGAGAAGGTCAGCGTTGCCGAAGCGTTGGCGCAGGGTCGTGATCCAGCACTTCTAACCAATTCGTTGTGGCCAGAGAAGATCCTGGAACTTGAACCGATCGGCGAGGACGAAGCCAACATCGTTTGGGAATGGCATACATGGGACCACTTGGTGCAAGAATTTGATGATACCAAGCCGAATTTCGCTCCTACCTCGGAACACCCGGAACTGGTTGATCTGAATTACGGTAACGGCATGGCGCAGGCTGATTGGATCCATGCGAACGCGCTCGACTACAATGCGGATCTGGATCAGATCATGATCAGCGCACACAATTTCGATGAACTCTGGGTGATCGATCATAGCACGACAACAGCCGAAGCCGCCTCGCATTCAGGTGGAACACAAGGTCACGGTGGGGATCTGCTTTACCGTTGGGGAAATCCGGAAGCCTACGGGCGTGGAACGGAAGCGGACAAGCGCCTTTTCGGCCAGCATAACACCCAGTGGATCAGGCCCGGGCTGCCGCGCGCTGGTGAGGTGTTGGTCTTCAACAACGGGGCTGGCAGGCCGGGTGGTCAGTATTCCTCCGTTGACATATTCGATACACCGGTTGATGGTAATGGCGGTTACCCGATCGGTGCGGGTGTTCCTTTTGCTCCCGCAGCACTGGATTTCCAGTGGGCCGAACCCGTTCCGACGGATCTGTTCGCTCAGCGCATTTCCGGTGCACAGCAGTTGCCGAACGGAGGATTACTTGTTTGTGATGGCCCTGCCGGATCTCTTTTCGAGTTGGGAACCAACAATGAGAAAGTGTGGCGGTACATCTCGCCCGTGAATTTGAACGGTCCGATGACCCAAGGTGCGCCAGCCATTTTGAACACGGTATTCCGTTGCACGTGGATCGCCTCGAACCATCCGGGTCTGAATGGCCATGACCTCACTCCCGGTGATCCCATCGAACTGGAACCATTGGCGAATGCGTGTACCACATCCAACCACCTCGAAGAAGCTGAGAGCCCAGGCTTGATGGTCTTTCCTGATCCGACCTCTGGACCTGTTCAGCTTTCGCTGAACGGCGGTATCAGTTCTGTTTCCATCACGGATGCACAGGGTAGGAGCATGGGTATGCACCCAGTTCTATCGGCAACAGGCAGAATGAGTGTGGATCTTTCCTCGCTTGCGGATGGTATGTACCTGATCCAAGCCGAACAAGACGGAAAGCGCTTTACCTCCCGCGTACTTGTTTCCCGTTAGGCACCGGCATTCTTGCTCGCTCGCAAGGCATACACCATTGGTAGTTTGCCTTCCATGCCCTTGATCATGAACTGGCCATCGGCAGTGGGAACAGTATTCTGAAAGCAGTCGTAGGGCGAACGGTCGTATTCGCGGAAGACATCCAGTCGAAGGCCTGCGTCGATCAGTGCTTGCACCACATCTGCCAAGGAATGGTTCCATGCGAACGATGGCAGTTGCAATGGGGCGTTCCGAACGGCGTAGGTCCCGGATTCGTTCTCCTCGATCACTTCGCGATTGAAATAGGAGTATTGTACCCGTGAGAAGTCGTTGCTGTACATCCAGAGAGCCGGATGGAATTCAGCGAAGACCAATCGCCCACCAGGCTTCAAGTATGCCGCGATGTTTGCTGCCCAAGCGCTCAACTCGGGGAGCCAGCCAATGGTGCCGTATGTGGTAAAGACCACGTCAAACCTTCCTTCGAGTTCCGAATGTCGATACAGCACATTGCCTTCTATGAATTCCGCTTGCACTCCGCAGCGATCGCTCAGTTCGCGCGCTTTCCTGATTGCTGCGTCCGACAGGTCGAGCCCGGTGACGCGGGCCCCGAGCCGTGCCAGTGAGATCGTGTCCTGCCCGAAGTGGCATTGCAGGTGCAACAGGTCTTGCCCGCTCACATCACCCAAGAGATCCAGCTCTATCGCGTTCAAGGTGCTCGCACCTTCCACGAAGGCGTCCACATCGTAGAACTTGGAGGCGTAATGCAACTCTGTCCGAGCGTTCCACAGGGCTCGGTTCGCTTCGAAATGTGCGCGATGATCATCCATTACTTCGCAAGTGGGACCTGCTTTTCCTGTATGGGTTGAAAGGTCCCATCCTTCATGCCCCAGATCACCCAACGCTCGTGATCGCCTTCCGTGAATTTCTCCATGTTGCTCACCATCGTAAGCACGCCTTTCTCGTATTTGTAGGTGCTTCCACCGCGATGGGCGGGGCCTGCGTACCACTGCGAGCTCACCATTTGCCGGTCCTGGTCGAACATGGGTTGTTGGATGCTATCGAGCATGCGCGACGATGTGAATTGGTTCGTTGCGGCGTCCCACAACCAATAGCGGTGCTCGGCGTTCGTAAGGTCCGCCGCTGCTTCCATTATGCTGATGTCCTTGCTACCGTTGAAATCGTAGTCCAGCAGTTGCACGGCAGGGAATTGGCCATCAGGCATCGGGCAAGGGCAGGTCATGTTCTCGATCGCCAACCGTTGGAACGGCTCCTTGGCTCCTTTGGCACTTACCGTGATCGCATCAACGGAGCATTGCACACCCAAGCTCATATGCATGTGTGTGCTCACGAGGAAGCGGATGTCCCGAAGGCTGTCGGTGAACAGGTAGCTTTCTTGTTTTGGTTTCTGTTCCGCAGCTGCAGCGGATGGGATATCCGCAGCCGCTTGTGGCACAGAGCTTCCTATGCACGCGAACAGGAGCAGGACCGGAAATAGACGGAGCATCGGAGCGAACTTTGAGTTGCAAAAGAAGCAGGGCTTCCAATTGGAAGCCCTGCTTTCGGTCAATTTCGGGAAGGATCAGCGCACATCGTTGATCTCTACCCCGGGGAACTTGGCTTTATCGAACGTGAAGACACTCTCGTACAGATCAACGTTCGGGCTGAATTTCTTGAGCATGTATGTCACCTCGTTGCCCTCTTTGTAAAGCACCTTCACCTGCTTGGCTTCCAGCTTCGCTTTATCCACGGTAAGGATCACGGTGTGGTAAGGCTTCTTGCCGGGCTCCAATGGGAACAACTTGAGCACTTGCACAACAGTGCCATCGGCTTCCTTTTTCTCTTCTACGAACGTGCTTTTGAACCCTTGCTCATAGATGCTGAAGATCTTCGTGGGGTCCAGTTCCTTGTCCATATCCGCTGGGTCGCTGATGGTTACCTCGTTGCTCTTCTTGCTGTACGTCCAAATGGCCTTGCCGTCGTTCACCACGGTGTTGTCCGTAAGCGTGAGGCGGAAGAGTTTGCCTTTCACTTTCACGTTACCGTCCTGCTTCACGTTCAATTTGCCCGCGGTGTTGATCAGCGTGCTGCTGAAATCGGCTTCGAAACTGGTGTAGGCGCGACTCTTCGCGATCAACTTGTCAATGATGGCCTTGCTCTTGGGGTCGTCCTGTGCACGAACAGAGGCGGTTCCGAGTATCAACAGAGCGAGGAGGAGAAGGGTCTTCTTCATGTGGGCGAAATTAGCCGACCGCTAATGGCAAGGGTTGTGCCGAATTGTGCCAGGGCTTGAAAAGGTTGACCGGACAAGTGGTTCAGGCCCTGCGGGTTTTGTCTTCAGGCCTTGGTCCGCTTCTTCGGAGTAGCCTTGGAAGTGGATTTCGCGGCAGCTTTCTTCACCGGCTTCGGCTTCTTCCACGTCAACATGGTGCCTTTGCACTTGGGTGAACCGCACTTGCATTCCCATGCTTTCAATTCCGCGGCGGTGGGTGGCTCGCTCAACACGATACCGTAGTCGTAAATGATCTCTTCACCGGCCTTGATGTTCCGCTTGGCTTCGATGATCACCTTGTCCTTCGTGCGGTCTTTGCCTTTGGCTGTATGCACAAAAGCCACACCGTTCGGTTCGCATCCGGTGTTGATCCAGCGCGCATCGTTGCCATCCCGGTTGGCATCGATGACCCATTGCTTGTTCAGGATGAAAATGAACGTATGTCCGCTCTCGATATCTGAACTGTACCGATCATCGGCCTCGGCGTGCGTGATCAGCTTGCCTTTGTATTCCATGATATCCTCGCCTTTCTTGATATCCGCGAGGGCGAACACACCGTTGCCGTGGATCTTCGATCGGCGCATTACTACTTTGTTCTTCATAGGCTGGTTTGGGTCCGCGAAGTTGCATGAATGGAACCACAGATGCACGCGGATGCGCACAAGTAATTCACGACCATGAACTTTCTTTTTCGGCGAGGAAAAGCGGGGCTCAGAAATACGCCGTGCAGACGATCACGGCGGTGATCACACAGATCAGGTCCACCAACAACATTACCCCGAGCGTGTAACGGCTGTTCTTCACGTTCACACTTCCGAAATAGAGCGCGACCACGTAGAACGTTGTTTCTGCCGCGCCCTGGAAGAGGCATGAGAGCTGCCCGGTGAGGCTGTCCGGGCCGTAGGTCTTCATCGCATCCAACATGAAGCCGCGTGATCCTCCTGCGCTGAACGGGCGCATCAGCGCGACCGGTATGGCGTCGATCACTTGCTTGTCCACGCCGACCAGTCCCATCGTCCACGAAATGCCGTCCATCACAATGGTCATCAATCCGCTGTTGCGGAAAATGCTGAGCGCCGCAAGCATCGCGATCATGTATGGCAGTACCCGAAGGCCCGTGGTGAAGCCATCCTTCGCACCGTGGATGAACGAGTCGAACATGTTGGTGCCTTTCTCCGTGAAGTACTTCTCGAAGAGGAACGCATAGCCCACGATCATGGCGATGATCGCCAGTAGCATGCCATTGCTCAGGTTGTCCGTGAAGTGGAATTTCTGAACACCCGTGAGCTGCGTGATGTAGGTCATCAACCCACCGATGATGCCACTGATCAAGAGCACGAACAACATCACCGGTAGGTTGAACAGGTTGATACGCTGACGAAAGCCCACGATGAACAGCGCCGCCAACGTGCCAACGAACGACGTGATGATCGTGGGGATCATGATGTCCGCTGGATTCGCAGCGCCCTGTGCAGCACGATAGCCGATGATGCTCGTGGGAAGCAGCGTGAGCCCAGCTGCATGCAAGCACAGGAACATGATCTGGCTGTTCGAGGCTTTGTCTTTCGTGGCGTTGCTCTCTTGCATACTCTCCATCGCCTTCAGGCCGAATGGAGTGGCTGCACTGTCCAAACCAAGGAAGTTCGCCGCGAAATTCAACGTCATGAAACCATAGGCCGGGTGCTCGTGCGGCAGATCAGGAAAGATCCGGCGGAAGACAGGGGATAGGAAGCGCGCGAGTTTTTCCATGGCGCGTGAGTCCACTAGCAGATTCAGAAGGCCGCAGAAGAACGTGAGGTAGCCGATCAACGGTAGCCACAGATCCGTGATCGTGCCGCGACAGGTCTGGAACAGCCCGTCGGCCGGTTGTTTGCCCACGCTCGTCGTGATTACTCCGGTCTTGCTAGTGCGAACAAGCGTATCCCCATGTTGCCACCCTTCTTCGCCGACCTGCTGTTCCAACGCCGCCCATGTCCATGTTCCATAGGGCTCCCTGTAATCCTGCTCAGCGATCACCAAGGGATCGCCCTGCTTGCCG
>JANNYL010000704.1:0-5682 GCA_031410075.1 Flavobacteriales bacterium | reverse complement strand
GAAATGGGTTTTTCGGACTACCACCAAAGTTGGAGCAGTGCTTGGGGCGATTATGATAATGATGGTGATCTGGATGTGATGGTCGGCGCGAGTTCATTCACACAGGGCGGGCATAAGCTGATGCGTAACGATGGGAACATTTTTACGAATGTTACTCCTGGTTCCGGTTGGGACCTCTTCACCGGTACGAGCATCGAACACACGGCGCATGACTTCAACAACGATGGATGGATCGATGTGCTCACAGCCGGCAATACCATCATGCGCAACAACCACGACATGACCTTCAGTCCGGTTAGCGTAAGTCCTGGAAGTGGAGGTATCGGGGATCTGAACAACGATGGTTTTTTGGATATTCAGAACAATGGCGTGGGCTGGTTGAACAACGGCAACAACAACCATTGGCTCCGCATCAACACACTGGGTACGGTGAGCAACCGCAACGGCATTGGTGCACGTATTGAGGTGACGAGTGCGTTGGGCACGCAGATCCGCGACGTAAAAAGCGGTGATGGCTTCCGGTACATGAGCAGCCTGATGGCGCACTTCGGGTTGGGAGATGATAGCGAAGTTTCGCAGGTCACGATCTACTGGCCCAGCGGTATCGTGAACGTTTACAGCAGCCCGCAGATCGATACTGTCCTCACATTGGTTGAGGACTTCAGCACATCGGTAGTTGCACCCGACCCTGCTGCGGGGTTCGCGATCTATCCTGTGCCGGTGGAGGACGTTCTGTACCTCACGAACACCCAAGGGATCGGCAACCGAACCGCACTAGTTATGGATGTGGCTGGCAAGTCTATTCTCGAAGCTCCTGTGAATGCCGGCCAGATCGATGTATCCGACCTGAAGAGTGGTGTATACGTCTTGCGTATCGTGATCAACGGTGAAACGTTGAACCGGAAGTTCGTGAAGCGCTGAGCCCGCGCTGGCTAGGGCAAGTGAGCCATGTTCCGTATTCTCATCGGAAGTACGTTGCTGATAGTCGGATTGGCGCTCTTAGGCCTCTTCTTAGCGGATACGCATACGCGACTTCCGACCGATCCACTTTCTGCTGCTACTTGGCTCACATGGAGCGTGTTCACTGTGCCAGCGGTACTTGGCCTATGGATACTGTTGGGAAAGCGCCTTCGATCCTTGTTGCGCTAAGCCTTCAGCTCTTTCGCGCGCTCATCATTCGCTCCACGTATTTCCCGAGGACATCGAATTCCACGTTCACCGGATCACCGGCGCGCAGGGAATTAAACGTTGTATGCTCGAACGTGTAGGGAATGATCGCTACGGAAAAAGCTTCGTTCGACAAGTCAGCGATCGTAAGACTCACCCCGTTCAGGCATACGGATCCTTTCTCAACGAGCAGGTGCTGCTTCTCCGGCAATGCGAACGAGAACCACCAACTCCCTTCGCGTTCATCAACGGAGATGCAATTCGTCGTGGCGTCCACGTGCCCTTGCACCATGTGCCCATCAAGGCGGTCACCTATACGCAGACTGCGCTCCAGATTCACGATGTCTCCTGCTTTTAGTGCACCGAGGTTGCTTCGCTGGAGTGTTTCTTCCACGGCCGTGACACGATAGCTATCGCCCATCAATTCAACGACCGTCAAACACACGCCGTTGTGGCTAACACTCTGGTCTATCCTGAATTCCCTTGCGAGTTGCGATCGAATGATGAGTTCACGATTACTACCTGAGGAACGAACCACCAGCACTTCACCAACTTCCTCCACGATCCCCGTGAACATCAGTTCTGCTGAACGTTGTTGCCGCGCAAAATGTGGACGTATCCTTTCAGTTGGACGATTTCATCACCGGCCAAGCGTTTCAAGCTTACCCCGCAGGTGTAGAAATAGACACCGTCAGAAACAGGCTCACTGGTTTGCTTCAACGTACCCGGCCACTGGATCGCTGGGTCTTTGCTGCTGAACACCAACAGTCCCCAGCGGTTGAAGATCTTCAGGTCAATCTCCTTCACCCCGCGGTATGGGAAGGGCACGAAGAAGTCGTTGGTGTTGTCGTTGTTCGGCGTGAACACATTGGGCAGTGTGTACACCGGACAGTTATCACCACAGACCGTGTCACTCAAGGCACTCTCATTGCCAACCAGGTCGATCGCGCTCACCGCATAGCACCCCGCAACGCTTTGGCCGTCGGTGTGCAGGTATTCGGTGATCTCGGCACCCGTGATCGTCGCGATCAGTTGGAGCGTTCCACCGAGCGAATCCGTGAACCAGATGTTATAGCGATCGGTGTCATCATTTCCGCACGTCTCGTTCGGGTTGTTCCAGGTAAGTGTGTTGAGCGGTTGTTCGCAATCATTGTCCAAGGCGAGCGTTGGCACACAAGGTGGGGTCAGATCCACGGGCGCAGCGCAGGCTTCCTGGCTCCAGTTGATAAGTGGAGATGCGATATCGGGATCGTTGTAAGCACCCACGGTCCGTGCTTTGTAGCAATAGGGTTGTCCATTCACGAGGCCTGTGTCCACATACGTTTCAGTGGTGCTCGTTCCAATGAGCGTGAACACATCCGGGCTTGTCTCACGGTAGACCTCGAACAGCGTATTGATCCACGGTGTGTTGTGGTTCATGTGTATCGTGATCTGTTCGTCATTCGGTTCCAGGACCAGGAACACACTGCTTGCTGTATTGCCGGTACCGATGAACGTATCGTTGATGCCGAACAGTTCCACCCGGTATGCATGTGGCGTGTTCGCCGTATTGATGTTCTGATGCCAGAAAACAGTATCGGGATGCTGCAGCAGTGGGCTCGAAACCGTGGTGTGTATCAGCGTGTTCGCCGTGTTCAAGCTGGCACCTTCGTACAACTTGAAGTAGTACGGGCCCGGGTATTGGACAATGTCGAGGTCATACGCGTTGCTCCAGATGATCGTGTCGGAGCCGGTGGAATTGTCCGTGCTTACTACCGTCACATTCGTCATGATGGGCACATCACGTTCCAACAAGTTACAGAACTCTTCGCTGGCATAGCTCTGAGCGCCGTCATCGAATACCGCTACCACCATGTAGCAATAGGTGATACCGAAGGAGAGGCTCTGGTCATTGTAGGTGGTACTGTTCACCCCCGATGTACTGCCAATGAATTGATAGCCCGTATACCCTGGGACACCGGTTTCGCAATTGTCCGGGTCGAATCCATAGAGCCCTTGTCTGCGATAAAGGCGATATCCTGTTGCGTTGGTGCATACACTGGCATCCCACGCCAACTGCATGATGCTGCCGTTCGGTGTGGCGGTCGGATCTTGCGGTGCAGGTGCCACCACGGTGATGAACATGGTTTCGTAATCGACCAACTGGACCGGTTGCCAGTTGTCCTGCGCTTTGAAAATGGCTTGATAGGGCTGCTGTTGCACATGGCTGCAATTGGTGTTCCACGTGAACGTTCCGCTCACAGGGCTTGGGCCGATGGCGTTGGTTGGAAAAAGGGCCGGGCTATCGGGCACTTCGAAGGGTCCTCCAATTGCTGATAGCGTGATCACTTGTCCCGGGTCCACATCCGTTGCGAATACCGTGAAATTGAGTGTGGTCCCTGCCTCCACGCACGTGTCCAGCAAGTTTGCGATAACAGGCGGGCGGTTGTCGCAGGCGCCCACTATCACTTGCATATCGCGCATCACCCAACCGATCTCGAACCAGGTGCCGGCGATCTTGCGATACTCGACAACGGCAAAGGCGATATTATAAATGCCCGCTTCTTGTGGAGCACACCACGTGATCGTTCCTGTGACCGGATCAATATCGTACTGGTTATCTGCACCAGGACCTACCTGGTCCGGGAATTCGTAGTTCGGAACAGGGTCACAGTTCATCCCCAAACACACACGAGGTTCGAAGGAGAGGCTATCACCATCGAGATCGAACGCACCCGGATTATGCTCCCAGCATTCGCCCAAACAAGCGTTCTGGATCGGTGGGTTCGTGAACTCTGGCAGGCAATCTCGCCAATCGATCTGCGGCAATACCGTGATCATGGATTGCACACACATGGGAACATCAACCGAATTGCCATTGTCGACGTTGATCACATTGGCAACCCTGTTAGGGTCTTCGTACTGCAGAATGTAGGTGCCAGGTCCTGGATAGGTGTGCCCGGAGACGTAAATATTCTTCTGCACCTCTATACCCGCTACTGTGATCACATCGTCACTCAATCGAGGTATGGTATCCGTGAAGCCATCGCCCCACTGCAGGATAAAAAATGGTCGATCGGCGGGCGAGTCAGGGTTGGTGTACGTAACGATCGTGACTTCGTACCCATATCCCCCAACATAGCAAACGAGGATCTCCCCCGCTTGGTTGTGCGTCGCGTTTGCGCCTTGCACAAGGAGCTGGAGCCCAAGGACCAAGAAGAGCCGGAGTAGTTTTCGCATAGGTTGCCCGCCGCAGTCTTGCTTACAGGGATATGGGGCGAAGTTCGCGAATTCCGAGGGGCATTCGATAGGAGAATGGAGGCATTTGGCAGGGGAACGCAACAAGTCCGCGGAAATTTGCACGAACAAAGGTGCCATTCACGGAGGGCTAGTGGATTTTGGTTATTCAGGCAGTTGACAGATGAACACAGTTGGGCCGATAGTTCGTAAGGAGCTGATCTGCGTTTCCATTAGCGACGAACGTCAGTCACACCTATCCTTGCGAACGCAAAGCCACCGGACGCCCATGATCACTTTGACCAAAAGCAAGACCATCGCTGCCAGCAAAGACCTGCTGGTGGTGCTCACCGACCCTGCCCGCCTGCGAGAACTCGATCTGGAGCGCGGTGATCGCCAATACCTGATCGAGCAGTTGAACGGGGACGCGCTAGTGGCAACCTGTGACATCAGCGGCCGATTGGTGATGGTGCATCGTGTGCGGGAAGGTGCTGCAGCGGTTCGGTTGGAAAAAGCACGACGGGCTGGGAACGAAATGGCGCTGAAGCTCATTGCTTCCAAACGGGATGAAGCCCAATTGGTGAGCCTTCAGAACGATGCCGATCTATCCCTGGCGTTGGCAGAAGGCGCAGCGTTGGGTGCCTATGAATTTCGCAAGTACAAGACGTCCGGCAAGAACGCTTCGTTGAAGAAGATCGGACTGGTTGCGCCTGAGGTAAGTGCGAAGGCGTTGGACGAACTTATCGACGTCACGGAGGCCGTGCTCACCGCTCGAGACCTGGTCAACGAGCCGTACAGTTTCCTGAATGCGACCCAGCTTGCTTCGGAGATCAAGAACCTTAGCCGGAACGCAGGCTTCAAGGTGCAGGTATTCGACAAACGCCAGATCGAAGCACTGGGCATGGGTGGTTTGTTGGCGGTGAACAAAGGCAGCATCGATCCTCCCACGTTCACCATTCTGGAATGGAAGCCGAAGAACGCGGTGAACAAGAAGCCGATACTGTTGGTGGGCAAAGGCGTTGTGTACGATACGGGCGGCCTCAGCTTGAAGCCCACGCCTAACAGCATGGATTCCATGAAGTGCGACATGGCTGGCAGCGCAGCGGTGGCTTGTGCGATCACGGCGGTGGCGAAGCAAGAGCTTCCGGTTTACGTGGTCGGCTTGATCCCATCAACGGACAACCGGCCCGGCGGCAATGCCTATGCGCCTGGTGATGTGATCCGTATGCACAGTGGCCTTACCGTAGAGAACCTGAACAGCGATGCCGAAGGCCGTATCATCCTCGCGGATGCGTTGAG
>JANNYL010000703.1:0-2345 GCA_031410075.1 Flavobacteriales bacterium | reverse complement strand
GGCAAGACGCTACCCTTGGAGCCAGTTACTTATTGCACGTGCCATAGAGAACCAGAGCTACGTGATCGGTGCGAACCGCGTTGGAATGGATGGAAAGGGCCACCACTACACGGGAGATTCAGTGGTGATAGACCCCAAGGGGCAGGTGATCGCCGCCTGTGAGGCAAGTCATGAAAGCATAGTAAGCTGTGTATTGGACCGATTGGCGTTAGAGGACTTCCGGGAGAAGTTCCCGGTTGGAAAAGATGCCGACGCGTTTTCGCTGGAACTGTGATCCAGAACCTGATCGCCAACCTTAGCGCATGATCGTCACGTGCCCAAGTTGCTTCTTGTTCACGCCCTCATCGCCATCGGTCTTTTCGATGAACCGGTATTCCATGCGCCACACGTACACTTCATTCGGCGCTTGCACACCGTTCACCGTGCCATCCCAGCCATAGCTCGGATCGGTGCTGTGGAAGATCACATTTCCCCACCGGTCGAAAACGTTGAGGTCGAAGTGACCGATGTTCTTTCCGACAACCTGCCACACGTCATTGGTCCCATCGCCATTCGGCGTAAAGGTGTTGGGCACATACATGCTGGGGGGGCAGAATTCACTCACCAATGCACTATCGCGCAACGAGCAATCGAACTGGTTGGTGATATCCACATAATACCAGCCATACGCACCAGCAAGGATCACCTCGGTGTTCTCTCCTGAACTCCAGTCGTAGTCCGCTCCGTTGTTTCCGGCGCTGATCACCACGTAGTTCGGATCCTCCACCAAACAGCTGAAAAACTGATGTGTTGGGATGCGTGAAGGTCGCGGGTTGAAGATCACCGAGATACTGTCATAGCTCGCACAGAAACCATTGTTCACGGCAACACTGTATGTTCCTGACCGGCCGACGGATATCAGTTGGCTCGCTTCTCCGTTGCTCCACAAATAGCTCGCACCTGCATTGCCAGCATCCAGGTCGATCATGTCCCCTTGGCAGAGCACCGTATCATTTCCAAGTTGCACGATTGGGTATCCAACAAAGGATACTGTCGCGCTATGGGTGACTGAACAACCTGCACTATTGGTGACCAATACACTGTAAGTCCCTCCAACTGCGACCGCGATCGTTCGAGTCACGGCATTCGTGCTCCAGAGATAAGAGCACCCCGGATTTCCGGCGTCAAGGATCACCGGTTGATCGATACAGGATACTTGATCCGTTAGCACGTCAACAGGAACCGGTATAAAAGTGACCTGGATCTCATCCCCTCCAGAACAAGCGCCATTCGTGGCTTGCACACTGTACGTGTTACTGGTTGTCGGGCTGATGGTTTGGGTGGTAGCGTTGGTGCTCCATGCATATGTAAGACCCGATGTGCCCACATCCAGCGTGAGCGGCTGACCGGTACAGAGGGTAGTATCCGGGCCAAGATCCACAACCACCAAAGGCATCAGCACTACACTCGCATCGAATGTCGCACTGCATTGCTGGGGTGTTGTCACCGTAACGCTATAGTTGCTGCTCGCATTTGCAAGAATGCTTTGTGTCACGGCTGTTGTGTTCCACAGATACGTGCATCCGGGGTTGCCTGCATCCAGCGTTGGTATTGCACTGATGCAAGCGGTCACGTCCTGGAGAACATCAACAGGAAGGTCATTAAAGGTCACTTGCACCGTATCAAAAGCCTGACATCCTTGGGGGTTTGTAACGATCACACTGAACGTATCGGTTTGGGAGACGATGATCTGCTGGGTGCTGGCCGTGGTGTTCCAAAGCACGGTATTGCCGGGACTATTCGCATTCAGCGTGTGAGAAGCGATGCCGCAAAGAGATACATCAGGACCAAGTTCAATAGTTGGAATTGGATTGAACGTTACTACATACACCTTGATGGCTTGGCACCCCTGGGGGTCGGTAATGGTGCAGACAAAATTGCCAGGAGTAGAAACCGAAATGGTCTGTGTCGTTGCATTGGTGCTCCAATCATAAACACATCCTGGGAACTGAGCATCAAGCACGAGGCTCTGGCCTGCGCAAGCACTAATGCTTATTGGTGTGATGAGCAGGTCGAACGGGTCAACGATCGTGATCTGATCACTGATCGAACATCCGAACGGATCGCTCACGGTAACCGTGAATGTGGCCGTGGTGTCGAACATCAACGTGGGCGATTGGATGTCATCATCGTTCAAGAGGTTGCCATTCGTCCACTGTATCGTTGGTTGGGGAACATTGTGGACCACGTTGAACTGATGACCAAGCGTAGTGCAAAGTGTGTCGTCCGGTCCAGCATCGATGGTGTATGCTGTGCTCACGTTCACAACGATCGCATCATTTCGCACGCACCCGCTTGCTGTTTCC
>JANNYL010000702.1:0-14189 GCA_031410075.1 Flavobacteriales bacterium | reverse complement strand
CTGATACGCTCCGCTGCCATTGTTCTCCATCTCCATCAAGCCAAGGACATCAGCGTTCATTTCGGTGATCGCCGCCACCAATTTCGTGCGTTGCCGATCCAACTCGGTTGCCGTTTGCGCACCCCATCCGCCGAGGGTCGTCCAATAGTTCAGCACATTGAAACTCACCACGCGCAGTGAGGCGCTTGGTGCAGGTACAGATGGCCTGGAGGCATTGTTCCAAACTGGCGCACCAACAGGTTGCAAGCGATACACACCGAAAGCGAACGTCAACACACCTTGCAGATCGGTAACCGTACTTCCGCAGCGGAAGGTGCCGTTCGCGTCCTGGTAAGGCGGTGGAACGGGATAGCTCGCTGAACGTCCATCATCGAGCAGGATCCGACTACGTGCGTTCAGGTCCGCAAGCGCGGTAACGGCAGGCACGTTGCTGTTACCACTGGTGGTGGTTCCGGTTGCAGGGTCGTCATTAGGGTCCACGATATCGGTGGGTATCGAAAGGCGATCACCGGCGCAGAGGGTCAATTCTCCATACCGACCCCAGTTGTAATTATCGGTGGCGGTAAGCGTTTGCGGAAAGACCATCAGCATGCCTTCGTAACGCTCCAGAAAATCCGAAGCAGGCACCGGGAAGGAAACAGACGAAGGCACAACCGTGTTCCCACTACTGATAACCGTGAAGGCCGTAATGGTGCTCATCTCTGTTAGCGTATTGTATTCGCTTATGCTACCGGTAACCTCCACAAGGTCGCCAACGGTAACAATCGCTCCGGTGGGATCATACACGAACAAGCCGTCGCTGGTGATCGGATCCACATCGCACGTAGGATCCTCAATGAAATAGCCGCCTATTGTGCCGGTACCCTGGTACGCCGCCGTAATGATGCCACGCGTAGTGACCACCTGCCCCGCGAACGGGGTAGCGCCACCACTACCCTGGATCGCGCAAATAACCGTGAGTTGTGCGAATGCTGAAGAGGAGCAGAGGACGATCGCGAAGCCGAGAGAAACTCGGAACGCGTATTCGTGAGGTGTAGAATAATTCATGGGCGATAGGGTTGGGTACACAAGGTTAGTGCGCGCGCGTTCAATGCGGGTTAGGGATTTGTGAACCCTTTGTTTTTCTTCGGATATGTCGACCTGCTAGTACAAGCGTTACGGGCCTGTGAAATTGCCCTCGGCCAAGTCCAAGGAACTGCGGCCAGCCAGAACATTTCCTGAAGTTCAGTAGGAACTCTCGGGCCTTGAAGAAAGGAATGCATACAGCCCGCACAAGCGACCTTCGGGTACATTCGCGCACCGCACCATCTTCGACACCTGAATACAACGATCACCGTGGCCACCAAGCCCTCCATTCCCAAAGGCACCCGCGACTTCTCCCCGGTGGAGATGCTGCGCCGCAAGTACATATTCAGCACCATCGAAAAGGTTTTTCAGAAGTACGGTTTCCTGCCGTTGGAAACCCCGGCGATGGAGAACCTGGAGACGCTCACCGGCAAATACGGAGAGGAGGGGGATCGGTTGATCTTCCGCATCCAAGAGCGCGGCCGCACCTTCGAGAGTGGTGTCGAAAAAGGTGTTGCTGAAGGTGCCGGCGATCCGAAGCGGACGGCGGATATGGTGCGCAAGCACACGGCCAGCGAAGCGCTCCGATACGACCTCACGGTTCCTTTCGCCCGCTACGTCGTTCAACACCAGAACGAACTGACCTTTCCATTCAAGCGCTACCAGATCCAACCGGTGTGGCGCGCGGACAAACCCCAGCACGGCCGATATCGTGAATTCTACCAGTGCGATGCCGACATGATCGGTAGCAAGAGCCTGCTGAACGAAGTGGAGTTGGTGCAGCTCTTCGATGACGTGTTTGCCGGCCTCGGCTTGCAGGTCGTGGTGAAGATCAACGACCGCAAGGTGCTTAGCGGGATCGCCGAAGTGAGTGGGCAGCCAGAGAAAGTCGTGGAGATGGTAACGGCCATCGACAAGCTGGACAAGATCGGGCGCGAGAAAGTGGAGGAGGAGATGCGCATCAAAGGCATTTCGGATGAAGCGATCACACGCATCGCACCGCTATTCGCACTGAGTGGAACATGGAGCGAGCAGCTTCCGCAATTGGAAAAGTGGTTGGCTTCATCGACCATTGCACAGCAAGGCTTGAAGGATCTCGCGTTCACATTCAATGCAGTGGGATCAATGAAGTCCGCGCGTTTGGAATTCGACCCGACACTCGCGCGTGGTTTGGACTACTACACTGGTGCCATCTTCGAAGTGAAAGCGTTGGAAGGCACTATGCCCGGCAGTATTTGTGGCGGTGGCCGCTACGATGATCTCACCGGCGTGTTCGGCCTGAAGGGCATGAGCGGCGTGGGCATCAGCTTCGGCGCGGATCGCATCTATGACGTGCTGCTGGAGACGAACAAATTCCCGGCGGAACTCGGTGCGAGCACCAAAGTCCTCTTCGCCAACTTCGGCGAAGCCGAGGCCATGCACTGCCTGAAATTGTTGCGACAAGTACGGGAAGCGGGCATTGCCGCAGAGCTATATCCCGATGCAGTGAAGATGGCCAAGCAGTTCAAATACGCCGACGACAAAGGCATTGCTTTCGTGGCGATCATCGGTGAGAACGAGTTGAAGCAAGGCATTGTGAACATCAAGGAAATGAAGACCGGCGAGCAAAGGGCTGTTGCACAGGCAGACCTGATGAGTGCGATCGCTTGATCAATGACTCGCCACCGTACCATCGACCCATTGGGTCGACCCACCCAGTAGATCATGAAGCTACATCCCATCGGAACCATCGGCCTCGAACTCGCCGAGCTGGCGCACATCCTCGATACTCGCAGCCCCATCGCGCTGAACAAAGAAGCTCTCGCAGCGGTGAAGCGCAGCCACGCGTATTTGCGGGATCGGTTGAAAAAGAGCGATGCTCCGATCTACGGTGTGAACACCGGCTTCGGTTCGTTGTACAACACGTCCATCGCCAAAGCCGACTTGGCGCAGTTGCAGAAGAACCTGGTGATGAGCCACGCCTGCGGAAGTGGTGAACCGGTGCCGCTGGAGATCGTTCGCGCGATGCTGGTATTGAAGGTGCAGAATATGGCCTTCGGGCATAGCGCGGTTTCACCTTCAACGGTGCAACGTCTCATCGACATGTACAATGCCGATGTGTTGCCGGTGGTGTACGAGCGCGGCTCGCTCGGTGCTTCCGGTGATCTGGCTCCATTGGCACACTTGAGTTTGCCGCTCATTGGCCTTGGCGAAGTAATGGTAAGCGGCAAGCGCATGCCTTCCGCTCAAGCCTTGAAGAAGTTTGGCTGGGCGCCGCTGGAACTCGGTCCCAAGGAAGGTCTTGCCTTGTTGAACGGCACGCAGTTCATGAACGCCTATGCTTCGTTGCTCACGTTGAAAGCGAACAAACTCGCGCATTGGGCCGATGTGATCGCGGCGCTTTCACTGGATGCGTACGATGGTCGGATCGAACCGTTCCACCCGTCCGTGCATGCTGTTCGTCCGCATCCCGGACAAGCGGTTGTAGCGGGGCATATGCGCGAACTATTGAAAGGCAGTGCGTTGATCGCGCGCAAAAAGGAACACGTGCAGGATCCGTATTCGTTCCGCTGCATTCCGCAGGTGCATGGTGCTTCGCGCGATGCGATCGCTTATGTGGAGCGTGTTGTAGAACGCGAGTTGGAATCGGTAACTGACAATCCAACGGTCTTCGATGATGAGGACCTGGTGGTGAGCGCAGGCAATTTCCACGGGCAGCCCTTGGCTTTGGCGTTGGATTTTCTCGCGATCGCCGTGGCGGAGTTGGGGAGCATCAGCGAGAGGCGCACCTACAAGTTGATCGGTGGTCAGCGCGGCCTACCCGCTTTCCTGGTGGCGAAGCCCGGGTTGAACAGCGGCTTCATGATCCCGCAATACACAGCCGCCTCTTTGGTGAGCGCCAACAAACAACGATGCATGCCCAACAGTGTGGATACCATCGATAGCAGCAACGGGCAAGAGGATCACGTGAGCATGGGCGCCGCCGCCGCACTGAAAACATGGTCTGTGGTGCAGGACGTAGAGCGCATTCTGGCGATCGAGCTGTTCAACGCAGCGCAGGCGCTCGACTTCCGCCGACCTTCGAAGAGTTCACCCACACTGGAGAAACTGCATGCTGATCTGCGCAAGCGCGTGCCCTTCGTGAAGAAAGATGTGGTGATGCATGAGTTGATGGAGAAGGCACTGGAATTCGTGCGTGCGTGATAGAACGCTGATAGCGCTGATGGTGCAGATAACGCAGATAGGATCAATCTTTCGGCGGCGTCAGCTCGATCGATCTATCTGCGCCCATCAGCGTCGAAGCTGCGTGATCCGCGTTCCATTCTAGCCATGAAGCTTTACCTTCTTCCCGGCGTAGGCTGCGATCGGCGCTTGTTCGATCGGCTCGATCTGCCTGGTCATCGACTTGTTCCGTTGGAATGGCCCGACTTTCCGAAGCGTTGCACCTTGGATCACATCGCCCGGGAGATGAGTGCGCAAGTGGATTCCAATGAGCCCCACATTATAGCAGGTGTAAGCATGGGTGGTATGGTGGCGCAAGAACTGGCGTTGATCACGAACCCGACCAAAGTGATCCTGATCTCCTCCTGGACCGGCCCACACGAGTGGCCTTTGCTGGTGCGCGCAAGTGCTCGGTTAAATCTGAACACATTTATCCGCGACTGGAGTTTGCGTGCTGCGTGGCCGTTGAAGCGGTTGATCGATCGTCGGCCGAGCGAGATCGATCGGTTGCTTTTCGACATGGCGAAGAAGCAGACCGCGCGCCAGCTTCGGCTTGGAACCGCTGCCATACTTCGCTGGACCGGCTCACGCTGGCAAGGGCCGCTGGTGCGGATCCATGGAGACAAGGACATGGTAACTCCCTTGCGTTTTCCGGTGGATCACATTGTGAAGGGTGGGCAGCACGTGATGGTGCTCACACAAGCGAAAGAAGTCTCGCGACTGATGAGCGAGGTGGTCAACGCTTGATGAAACGGAACGTGCCTTCGGCAGTTTCGGTCAGCACGCTTACCACATATTCGCCAGTTGGCAGATCGCCTGTGGATACATGCTCGGTGGTGCCCGAAGCCTTTAGAGAACGCACCAATTTGCCCGTGCCGTCAAAAAGGACGATCCGTTCAATTCGTTCGGCTGAACCAACGTGTAATACGTCGGTAACAGGGTCCGGATAATGCGAGATGAGCGGTCGGGTGCGTTCGGAAATGCTCTGTGAGATCTCCACCTCCAAGTTGTCGAAGTAGCCGGGTAGCGGATTGATCGGACCACCGATGAAACCGGAGTTAAGGAGGACGATGACTGTATCCCCTGCAGTCAGTTCGATGGTATCGGTGAAAGTCATGAACTGCCAATCAACCTCAGCGGTGCCCACATTATCACCGATCTGGAAGTTGTTGCTATGAACGCTTCCAAAGCCCATGAAGGCACCCAAGCACGCATTTTCGAAACTCTCTGGACATCGCAACCAGCCTGTCACCGTGAGTAGTGAGCCGTTCTGGGTGCCCGGCAGTCGTTGGAACAGGTAACTGGGGAAGCAGCCCTTTGCGTGTCCCGGTTCTTTGGTAGCGCTCCAGCTGCCACCGCCGGTTGGCGCGTCTATCAAGCCTTGTGGTTCTCCGCAGGTCCATTCCCAGCCTTGCAGGGAGAAGCCACCGTTCACTTCGAAGCTACCGTTGACGAGTTGTGCGTTGGCAGTAGAAACAAGGAGTACAGCAAAAAGCGTAGTGATCTGTTTCATGGGTTCATGTTTTGATGAAGCGCAACATCCGAACGCCAGAAGCCGACTTCACCAGCATGACGCACAGCCCTGTTGGAACGCTGCCCACCTCCACCTCCAATGTGTGACCATTGTGATGGAAGGTTCGCATGGGCAGATCGCGACCACTGGCATCCACTACGGTTACGCTGGTAGGTGCTTCGGCCAGATCCACCCAGAGCTTGTTGGCAGCGGGGTTGGGGCGGAAGACAAGCTCAGCTACTTGATCGTTGTGAAAGGAGGTAGAGCCGTTCGGGACGAGCGAAAGTTCATCCAGATAGGCATAGTGCGGATCCGTGCCGGCAACGAAGGTCGAGAAGGCCACGATCCAAACACTGTCCGGTTGAACCTCCTCTGGAATGTTGAACGTTTGGGAAACGAACGCCCACGATGTGTCGCCATACCAGAGCCCACCATATTGGATGACGAATGGCGGCACCGTGCCTTCCCGCAGGTAGACCCGCGTTGGCTCGAACGGATCCACGGTTGGCGCTTTCATCCAACCGCTCAAGATCCACTCTCCGCTGGTGATCCAAGGCAGCGGCTGGGCGAGGGTGAACGGATCCACGACCACGCAGTCGTCGGAATTCGCCATCAGGCGAGCACTCCACGCTCCCGTACCGCCCGGGACCACGTTGGATGATGCAGGCGACACGCACGTGGTGGTGACGACCCAGCCGGACAGATCCCCGGCCCCGAGTTGCTCAAAGCTGCCATTGATGAGTTGGGCACTGGCGGTTGTAATGGCGAGTAGGCCGATTAGAGTTGAGATCTGTTTCATGGGTTCACGTTTTGATGAAGCGCAACATCCGAAAGCCAGAAGCCGACTTCAATAGCATTACGCACAGCCCAGTTGGAATGCTGCTAACCTCCACCTCCAGGGTATGTCCGTTGTGATGGAACGTTGGCATGGGCCGAGTGCGACCACTGGCATCCACTACGGTTACGCTGGTAGGTGCTTCGGCCAGACCCACCCAGAGCTTGTCATTGGCTGGGTTCGGCCACGTGTTCACGGGCTCCGGTCCTGTCCCGTCCTGAATGGTGGTGTTGATATCCTGCGACAACTGGATGTCATCGAAGAATACGGGGAGCACTTCGTTGCCGCTTACCCCGTCGGCAAAGAGCGCCACGAAGAGGCTATCCGGATCGACATCCTCGGGAACGGTGAACTCAAGGCTGCGATAAGCCCATACGGAGTCCAGCGTACTGATCTCCCCGAGCGTGTTCGGAGAAGAGTAGTCCAACCCGGAAAGGACCATCACCCGGGTTCCATCGGCTCCGTCGGGACCGACCCCTTTGATCCATCCGGTCAGATGCCAATCGCCCGGGGTCAGCCAAGGCACCGCTTGTCTATTGAACCCGCTGAGGAAACAGATGCAACTGTTCATGACATCGGATGAGTTCATCCGCATCGACCAATCGCCAGTGCCGCCGGGAACATCGGTTGACGAGGTCGGCATGCTGCACTCGCAGTCCATGTTCCAACCGGAAAAGCTGGCATTGCCGAACTGGTCCTCGAAACTCCCATTGACCAGTTGGGCGTGGACGAGGGAGGAAAGGCAGAACGCCAGGAGAGCTGAGATGTGTCTCATGCTTTCATGAATCGGATGGCGCGGGTTCCTCTGGATGTGGTGACCTGTAGAACGTTGAGACCCGGGGGCAATGCGCTCACGTCCAACTCCAAGGTGTGGCTCGTGTGCTGGAAGTTCCGGAGCGCCTGCGTTCTCCCGATCGCATCGATGGCGGTGATGGAGAGTGGGGCTTCAGGAAGATCCACCCAGAGTTTGTCAGTCGCGGGGTTGGGCCGGAAGGTGGGATGTTCCGAGCGCTGGGGCGGGCCGATGCCGACATTGTACTCTAATAGGGTGATCTGGTCGAAGTACGCGGAGCCTCCGGATGCCCTGGCGAAACCCGGCGAGAGCGCGACCGCGGCAACACCGTTGTCGCAGAGGTCGATCACACCGCCGATTGAAACGTACAGCCAATTGGTCGGTTCGCCCGAATGCGTCCATTGGGGGATGAAGTCGTCCCCGATCAGTTCGCCGATCATGACCTGGGCTCCCGGGAGTACTATGTTCACATCGGTATAGTACCAGTAGGTCAGAACGATCGTCTGACCATCTGCTATCCAGGGTATGGGTTGGGTCAACAGGTTCGGCCCTGTCGAACAGATCGAGCTATCGCTTGCCCGCATCCGGAGCGACCAGGAGCCGTTCCCAGGGAAAACGGTCGTGGACCCTGAGACCTGTGCACACGCTGAAGGGGTCCAGCCGGCGAGGTCGAACGCTCCATTGCTCTCGAAATCCCCATTGATGAGCTGGGCGTTGGTGACCGATGCGGCGAACAACGCGAAGAAGGTGGAAAGATGTTTCATGGGTTCAGGTCTTGATGAAGCGGATAGCGCGGCTTCCAGACCCGGTCACGAAGCGCAGGACATTCACGCCGGAAGGCAATGCGCTCACGTCGACCTCCAACGTGTTTCCTGAATACCGGAATGTTGTGAGCTGCAGCTCGCGACCGGTAGCATCACCACAGGTTAAGGAGATAGGGGCTTCGGCCAGATCCACCCAAAGTTTGTCGATCGCCGGGTTCGGGCGGAAACGTACCGATGCGTTCACGGTTTCCTCGACCGCGTTGCCAAGAACTTCCACCTGCACATTGTCCAAATAAATAACGCCTGGTGAGGTATTGAATCCGTGCCCGCCAAGGAAGAGCACGGGAGCATAGCCATTCGGAATGTCACCACAGGTCATCAGCAGGACTTGTTCAGTCCAATCCCCGGGCACGCCAGCGCTCTGGTAGTTGTTCGAGGAGACATCATATTCCAATGTGGTGGGGCTAGTGAGCCATCCGAGGATCACCTCGGCGCTCATCCACTGGGCATCATCCGGATCGTCGGGGGTGGTCTTCGCCCAGAAACGGATCTCCAACAGGTCGCCGGGTTGCACGCCCGGAAGCTCCTGGTGGATATGCGGGAGGAGATCGTCATTCACGAAACAATCGGGCGAAATGCCGGACACCACGGGGATGCGCACGCTCACCGTGCCACCGTTCGGTGGAACATCCTGCACGAACTCCCAGTCGCACCAATGGCCCCAGCCGGTGCCATATTGCTCGAAGCCCGGATCAGTCAGTTGGCCGTTGGCGCACAGAACGGCGATGATGGACAGGAGGGTCAGCGTGGCTTTCATGTGGATGTTGTTCCGAAGGTAGACGCACACACCGCATCTTCGTTGCCGCAAAAAGAACATGGAACACCTCTTCACCCTCGACTCGCTCATCAGTCTGCTCACGCTCACCACGTTGGAGATCGTACTCGGCATTGACAATGTCATTTTCGTTAGCATCATTCTGGGGCGCATTCCGCAGGAGAAGCGATTGCGCGCTCGGCGTATCTGGATGTTCGGTGGGATCTTGGTGCGATCACTTCTACTGCTGAGTTTGGGTTGGCTGCTGAAGAACGGTGAGCATGAATTGTTCAAGGTGTTCGGCTATGGGTTCAACCTTCACAACCTGATCATGCTCTTCGGCGGCTTGTTCCTGCTGTACAAATCGGTGAAGGAGGTTCACGAGAAACTGGAAGGCGGTGAAGAACATGCAACCCCGGCCAGTGCCAAAAAGGCGTTCACCGCGTTGATCGTTCAGATCCTGTTGGTGGATATGGTATTCTCGTTCGACAGCATCGTAACAGCCATCGGGTTGGCCAAACATGTCGAGATCATGATACTTGCGGTGGTGATCGCTATGATCGCGATGTTCTTCTTTTCCAGCAAGATCAGTCACTTCATCGAGAAGCACCCAGCGCTGAAAATGCTCGCTTTGTCATTTCTGACCCTTGTCGGCTTCATGCTCTTCTTTGAGGGCTTGGAACCAGTGCACCACAAAGACATTCCGAAAGGCTACGCGTACTTCGCCATGGCTTTCAGTTTCGGCGTGGAACTGCTGAACATGAAGTCCAGGAAGCACGTGGTTAATTTGAACAAGTAGTGCTCTGAGCGGGATACGCGGTACGCTCTACTTTACTGCGTTCCCCCGAAAACGTACTGCACCAAATTCGCACCCATTTGCAGGGCCTTGGTCCGGGAGGCCTCGTTGTCGTTGTGCACACCGGCATCTTCCCAGCCATCGCCAAGGTCGCATTCGAAGTCGTAGAAGCATACCAGCCTTCCTTCCCAGATGAGGCCGAAACCTTGCGGGGCTTTTCCATCGTGTTCGTGCACCTTGGGTAAGCCGTTGGGGAAGTTGTATTTCTGATGATAAACGGGATGTGCGAAAGGCAGCTCGCTGAATTCCAGTTCCGGAAAAACCTTCTTCATGGCGGGTCTCAAGAACTTATCGATGCCATAGTTATCGCTGATATGAAGAAAGCCCCCACCGATCAAGTAATTCCGCAGGTTTTCCGCTTCTTGCGCACTGAAGATGATGTTGCCGTGGCCAGTGATATCGAGCCACGGGTAAGTGAAAATGTCCGGGCTTCCCACTTCCACATTGGGTACTTCAATGCTGATGTTGGTGCCGATGTTGTTGTTGCAGTACTTCGCCAGGTTGGGAACGGCCGTTGGGTTCGCGTACCAATCGCCACCGCCGTTGTACTTGAGCACGGCGAGCTGGAAAGTACCCTGAGCGCACGTGGTCATTTGGACATGTGCCCATGTGGTAATGGCGAGTAGGAGGAAGGAGCGTGCGTGCATGCGGCGAAGTTACCGGGTGGGGACAGGTCGTATTGTGAAGGATCGTTGTCGCATCATGTTCAACCTTGAGCCAAATTCATCCAAGCGCAAGCTGCGATCGCGGCGGTCTCGGTGCGCAGGCGAGCAATGCCCATGCTTACCGGGTCAAACCCGCGATCGATCAACGTCCTGGCTTCTTCCGGCGTAAAATCGCCCTCGGGCCCAATGAGCAACAAGGCGTTTTCTTGCGGACGGTAGGTACTCGTCAGCGACTTACGTTCTCCCTCGCACCAACCGAACAACCGTTGGTCGGGGATCATGCCGGAGATCAGATCGTTGAGGCTTGTAGGCTCATCCAATTGTGGAAGCCAGGCGCGCTGCGATTGTTTCATGGCACTTATGAGCACGCGTTCCAGGCGATCGCGCCTCAGCGTCTCGCGTTCGGCACGCTCAGTGATCAGCGGTGTTATTCGGTCCACGCCGATCTCCGTGCATTTCTCAAGCATCCATTCGAAGCGTTCCATCTGTTTGGTAGGGGCTACGGCGAGATGGATCCGCGCCTGCCGTTCAGTAGAAAGACCTGTTCGATCGACCACGCGGACAGAACATCCACGCTTGCTGATCTCTTCGATGGTCGCCTCCGCACGCGTGCCTTTCCCGTCCAACAACGAAATTCTATCGCCCACGCGCAAACGCAATACGCTCGTGGCGTGCCGTGCCTCTTCAGCCGGTAATTCCGTGGCGCCAAGAGCGAGATCGGGCAAGTAGAAAGCGTGCATCAGTTCGAGTATATCCGTGAAGTTCGATCTATCCGGACCAAGGCAACCATACTGATAGCGAACAAGAGAAGAAAACACATCGATGCGACACCAGGCTGCATGCCGAGCCAAACCGGCCATTGCGCCGAAGTGAACCTTCCTTCTATTATCGCAGGCAATACAAGGTCTCGGATCGGGTTCATGAACTCAGTGGGCATCGAGTACCACAGTGTGCTTTTGGTGGATATCGAAAAGAGGCAACCGATCGCTCCAGTAACGATAAGTGCCATGGCAGCCCAACGTTGTGTACGCAAATGGTGCAGCGTGAACACGAAGAGCAACAACCCCGGGGCAGCCAAGTACCGCGGACCATATGCCCATCCGCCCCACCATGTGGCGTGCGTGCAATAGGCAGCGATGAACACCACAGAAGGCATCACCCACGGATCGCTGAGAAAACCGCGCAGACCTGGCCGCCACAGAACGAACACGATGCAGAGCAATACGGGCATAAAGAAGAACAGTCCTCGGTACGTGCTGAAGAGCAACCCAGGTGCTGCCGCGAAAAATGAAGCACCGAATCCGTAGGCCTCGTGCATCTGGGGATAATTGGCCGCGTATGCAGCGGTGAAGGACAGCGGGGAACCAGTAACGAGGTTGTTCCATGCCAACAGCCCAAGAATGGCGGGCAGCAGTGCAGCGCCGAAACGAATGGTTTTTCGCCATCCGTGGAAGAAGAGGAACTGGAACCCTTGAACCGCAACAAGGATAGCGAGGGCAGTATCCGTGAGCACAGCAGCACTTGCCCACAGGCCAGCTGCAACGGGCCGTTCATCCGCTATCGCGAACGACGAAAGAAGCACGAACAGGGCTGCAGGTAGGTGATTGTAAAACGTGCCACTGTACACGAAGAGGAAGGACCCGAACAACGGCAGTGCGATCGTGAGTGGAAAGCCCCAGTGCGCAGACCACCCGTTTCTTCTGCCACGCCACCAGAGCAACGAGATGATGATCGCCAACGGAACACTACCGAACAAGAAGCCGCCAGTTGCCAAAAGACTTTCCGTTAGCAACCCGCGCTTCCCTGGGCTAACGACACCTGCATGAAAGGCTGTCCACCAGATGGGTACGAGAACCAGCGAAGGAAGCGGTGCCTTGTCGGAAAAGTAGTGCCCGTTCACGAGCGCTTTGTCGCCCAAGCCATCGTGGTACGCATCGATACATACGGTGCCATGCTCCACGATGGCAGCGGTGAGCGCTGCCCGACTGATAATGCTGTCGTTGGTGCCAGAATCCAAATGCCAAGAACACAACGCGAGGTTCACCAGGAAGAACAGCGCGATGTGCGTGCGGGAGGGCATGGTGTGAAGGGTGGCAGTAATGCGCGCAATTGCTGCTTAGCGCCTCAGCACAGACTACTTGTTCTTCAAAAAGTCCAGTTTCCAGAAATGGAAATCGGGTGAGTTCAGGTCGATCTTGAAGCCCGTTACCTTATGGTCGGAATCGAAGCTGAACGTGACATAACCAGCTTCGAGAAATGGATCCGCATGGTTCCACTTCCAGGTGTCGTATTGCCAGTGTTCCAACTTGCCAGTGAAGAGTTCCGCGGCATGGGTGAACGATAGCACGGGCTCTGCATTCACCTCTTGGATCCTCGCTTCGCCATAAACTTTGTCGGCATAGGTGCCTGAGAGAGCAGCGGCAACGGCGGTCGGTTTGGTTCCCTTCGCTCTTGCCGCTATCCGGTCCGCGACTCGTTTCGCTTCCTCGGCTTTGTTCGCTTCTCCCCGTTTGATCATACGTGTTGTGGGGTCGGCTGTTCCATCGGCGAGGTAGAGGTCAAGCACTTTTTGTGTGATGGCGAATACAGTCGACGATTCGCCATTTCCCAAGCAGATCACCGCAAGGTCTTTTTCCGGCACCACAGCGTGGTTGAGTATGAAGCCCGGCATGCCACCGCTGTGGGTAATGATCTTCGAACCATATTGATCATTCGTGAACCAGCCCATGGCGGTTCCATTGAAGTGTCGGCCAGCCTTGTTGCCTTCGGGTCCCACTTCATTGCTCAGTTGTGGTGTGGTGATCGTGGTCCATGTCTCCTTCGAAAGAAACGGTTTGCCAGCGACCAAGCCTTCGTTCATCCACATGGCATCCCATTTCGCGAGGTCGTTGACACTGCTGATCACACCACATGCACCGTCGGCACCTGTCAATGCTTGATACGGCATGCTCTTTTGCGGTGCGTTCGGATCCTGTCCCTTGCGAACGTGAGGCAAAGCAACATCGCTCATGGATAGGAGATCAGCTGTTTCCACTCGGCTACGATCCATGGCAAGTGGTTGGAAAATGCGCGTGGAAACGAACTGGTCCCACGTTTTTCCGCTCACGGATTCAACAACTTGGGCAGCGCAGATCAGCATCAGGTTACTGTAGCCGAATTCGTTCCGGAACTCGTATGTAAGGGGTTCTTTGCTATGGTGATCCAAGATCTCACGCGGTGTAAAGTCGGTGCCATACCAAAGCAGATCACCATCGAACGTGATCCATCCACTGCGGTGGCAAAGCAGGTCGCGCACCATCACGTGTTCGGTCACATAGGGGTCGGGCGTTTTGAACCACGGCAGGTATTTGCGAACGGGATCATCGAAGTTGATCTTGCCTTCGTCCACGAGCAAACCAATGGCGCAAGCGGTAAAGGCCTTGCTGATACTGGCGCAATAGAAGAGGGAGTTGGGTGTTACCGGATCGGCCTTCGCCAGATCGAGTTTACCATAGCCTTTGCTCCAGATCAGCGCTCCATCCTTCACAATGCCTACGGAAAGTCCTGGTTGGTCGAATGCCTTTACCGACCGCGTGATGTAGGCATCGAGCGAATCGAGGTTCGGCTGGGCTTGGGCACCAAGCGTAAGAAATACGAGTGCCGGAAGGAGGAAAAAGAGGTTGGTTGAGCGCATGCGGTGATGA
>JANNYL010000701.1:0-18877 GCA_031410075.1 Flavobacteriales bacterium | reverse complement strand
GGCGAACACGGCTTCCCAAAGTGTAGCCAGACCCCCGGCGCCGAGGACGAGCACAACGGCCTTCACACCGAAGGCGAGGACGATATTCTGTGTGACCACCCGCTTGGTGGCCTTGCCGATGCGGATGGCTTCGGCGATACTGCTGGGCTTATCGTTCTGCAAGACCACGTCGGCGGTCTCGATGGCCACATCACTGCCCAAGCCGCCCATGGCGATGCCCACATCGCTCAGCGCCAGCACGGGTGCGTCGTTGATGCCGTCGCCCACGAAGGCCACTACGGCGGTGGGGTCCTTCTTCGCTTCCTGCATCCTGGTCACCTTGTCCTCCGGCAGCAGATCACCGAAGGCCTTAGTGATGCCTAGCGTTGTGGCCACGCGTTGCGTGATGCTCGTCTTGTCGCCGCTGAGCATGACGATGTCGCGGATGCCTTGGGCTTTCAGCAGGCTGATGGTCTCCTTCGCGTCCGACTTGATCTTGTCAGCTACAGTAAGATATCCGGCGTATGCACCGCCTATCGCGCACACTACGATCGTGTCCTCCACTGCATCCACTTCCCCCGGATAGGGGACATTGAACTTGTGCAGTAACCGGGTGTTGCCCACCAGCACTTCCTTGCCGTCCACCGTGCCGCGCATGCCGTGCGCACTGATCTCTTCAACGTTGGTGGCATCGCCCACCGCATCGCCCTGCGGATGTTTCAGTACGGCCTGTGCGATGGGGTGCGTGCTGTGCGTTTCCATCGCTTTCACCACACCGAGCAAGCGGCCTTCGGTGGTGCCCGCAGCGGGCTTCACCTCTTGAACAGCAAAAACGCCTTCGGTGAGCGTACCGGTCTTGTCCATCACGATGGTGTTCACCTTCGTGAGCACGTCGAGGTAGTTGCCGCCCTTCAGCAGGATGCCTTTGCGACTTGCCGCGCCGATACCGCCGAAGTATCCCAGCGGAATGCTGATGACCAACGCGCACGGACACGAGATCACCAGAAAGATGAGCGCGCGGTAGAGCCAGGCGTTGAAGACATACGGATCCACGATGAGCATGGGTACCAGCACGATGCCCACGGCCAAGGCCACCACGATGGGCGTGTAGATGCGTGCGAAGCGGCGGATGAAGAGCTCTGTTGGCGACTTGCTCTTCGCGGCGTTCTGCACGAGATCGAGGATGCGTGCGAGGCTGCTTTCGCCGAATGGCTTGGTCACTTCCATGTCCACCACCTTGTCCGTGGCGATCATGCCGGCGAGCACCGCCGCTTCTTTCACAATGGTGCGCGGCACGCTCTCGCCCGTGAGGGCTGCGGTATCGAAGGAGGCTTGGTCGCTGAGGAGCTTGCCGTCCAAGGGCACACGATCGCCCACGCGGATGCGGATGGTGTCACCGACTTTCACCTCGGCGGCGGGAGTTTCCAACGGGACACCATCGCGCATCACGTTCGCGGTATCGGGCCGAACATCGAGCAACGCTTGAATGTTCCGCTTGGCACGGTCCACGGCGGCATCCTGGAAGAGTTCACCTACCGCGTAAAAGAGCATCACGGCAACACCTTCAGGATATTCCTTGATGAAGAAGGCGCCGATGGTGGCAAGGCTCATCAAGAAGAACTCACTGAACACATCGCCCTTGGCGATCGCTTTGATCGCTTTGACCAGCACCGGCAGGCCCACGGGCAGGTATGCCGCGAGGTACCAGGCGAACCGTTTCCATTCAGGTTGGAAGAACTGCGGCGCGAGTTGGTCAATGGCAATGCCGCCTATGAGCAGGAGGAAAGAGGCGACGGCGGGCAGGTAGGCACGCCATGGGCTCGGAGCGGACCCCATGTTGGGTGCGGCGCTGTGATCGTGTTCAGGGTGCATGATCAATGGTTGTGCTCCCCACTTCCTTTCGTCAATTCGCTCAACAGATAGTACGCGCCTTTCAGCACCACCTTGGCATCGGCCGGAAGCTCGCCCAGAAGCACGATCTCCGTGTAGCCCAACTCGCTGGCGCCGGTGCGCACTTGCACTTGTTTGAAGGTGCTGGGTTCATCCTCCACGAAGATGAAATGCTCATCGCCGTTGCTCACCACCGCTTCGCTGGGAAGGCTCCAGGCTTGCGTGCTGTCGGTCATGATCAACGCTTCGATGAACATGCCGGGCAGCAACTCCTCGGCGGTGTCTTCCAATTTGGCGTGAACGATGATCGCTTGCTGATCGCGCTCGAACGCTTTGTTCATACCGTAGATCGTGGCGGTATGCTGGCCCACCGGTTCACCCGCATGACCGAAGACGACCTGCTGGCCCACTTGCACACGAGCGAGGTCCTGCTCGAAGACGTTAAGGTCGATGTGCAGGCCGCGATTGTCCACCACATCGAACAAGGGCTTGTTCGGTTCGGCGAACTGGCCTAGGGTTATGGCGATGTGGGTGAGGTTGCCACTGATAGGCGCACGCAGTGCGTAGGTGGAACTGATGGCCTCGGGTGAAAGTCGCGCGGGATCGGTACCGAACATGCGCAGCTTGGCGCCCATGGTGGCAACGCGTGCTTTCGCCCCGGTGAGTTCCGCTTGCGCGCGTTCCAAAGTCTTCGTGGCGTTGATCTGGTCGGTGTGCAAGTCTTGCTGGCGCTTGAGGTCGGCGGTGAGCACCATAAGGTTCGCTTGGGTCTCCAAATAATCTTGTTGCAGTTGCAGGAACTCGATGTTCTCCAGCGTTGCGAGTACCTGGCCTTTCTCCACGCGCTGACCTTCCTGCACGGGGATGTCGCGCACGATGCCGCCGATGAGCACGCTCACTTGCGCGCTCTTGTCGGGTGGAAGCACGAGGCGGCCGTTGGCTTTGAGCGAGGTCTTCAGGCCGCGCTGCTCCATGGTGCCTGTGATGAGCCCTACGGCTTTGATCTGCTCAGCGGTGAGTGCTACTTCGGGTCCGTGCTCCTCGCCGTGCTCTTCATGCTTCTCTTCTGCGGCTACGGCTGGTTTGGTGTCGCCACCGCAGGCGGTGAGCAATGCGATGGCTACCAGGAAAGGAAGGGTGCGCAGGATCGCGCGCTTGGAAATGCTATGCTGTTTCATTGTGATCTGTTCTTAGAGGCCCTGAAGGGCACGGAGGTGAAGGACGGTGAGCGCGAGCTCGAAGCGGACGCGCAGGTATTCGGTATCGATGCGGTAGGCCTGCTCGATGCCTTGGGTGAATTCGATATAGCCGATCTCGCCAGCGCGGTACGCGCGTTCGGCATCGCTACGCAGGGTGGTGGCCAAGGAAGCGCCGGTACTTTCGTAGTAGGCGAGGCTGGCGCGCAGCTGTGCGAGTTGCGCTTGTGTGCGGGCCATTTCGCTCACGCGGGTGCGGCGGAGGTCTTCGAGCTGTTGCACGGCGATCTCGCTGCGCAAGCGCGCTGCCTTGGTGCGCGCGCCTTGACCCGAGCCGGGTATAGGGATCGACGCACCGATCAAGTAGCCGGTGAAAGGTGATGCGCCGTCCAGCGTCTGGTAGAAGCCGCCGCCTTGCAAGGTCGGTGCCCATTGGCTGCGTTCCAGTTTCCATTGCTGCTCAGCGAGCAAGGCGCGTTGTTGTTCGGCAGCGAGAATGGGATCGACACCTCCGCCGGGATCGGGTGCGCGGGCAGTGGAAGTAAGCTCGGTCGTTTCGGGTTGCGCACCGTTCAGTGCACCAGTCCAGCGTTCCACTTCGGCGGCGTATGCAGTGATGTTGCCCTCTGCTTGGCGCAATTGCACACGAACACCATCGGCGCTGCTTTGCGCTGAGACTTTCTCCAAGCGACCGGTCTCGCCCAGATCGAACTTGCGCGCCGCGAAGGCCGCGAGCACGGCGTATGAACTATCGAGCCGTTGCAGGATGCGCACCTGTTCGGCACCCATGGCCCATTGAAGGTAGGCACCGCCCGCGCTCTCCTTCACGATAGCGCGCGTGCTCACCTGTTCCGTTTCTGCCAAGCGCATGCTCTCCTTGAGGAAGTTGGCGCGCTGCGCGATGGTGGTGGGAAAGGGAATGCCAGTGGTGGCTTGCAGGTTGTAGTCACCACGGAAGCCGCTGTTGATTTGCCCGTGCTGGTATTGGGCGGTGATCGGATCCAACTGGAAAGCCGTCTTTCGCAAGGCATCCTGTTGCTGCACGTTCAGCTCCGCAGCGGTCATGGCGGGGTGCGTGCGCACGGCGCGACTCACGGCACTGTCGAGCGATAGGACCGGCGCCTGTGCTTGTGCGACCGTTCCCATCAACAGGAACAGACCGATGGATGCTACGACCAACGGTGTGCTCCCACCACTGTCCTTCTTCCGCCTGCGCGAGAACACGAGGTGATAGAGGACGGGCAACACCACCAACGTGAGCAAGGTGGAACTGACCAAGCCTCCGATCACCACTGTGGCAAGAGGACGTTGCACTTCGCTGCCTTCGCTGTTGCTGAGGGCCATAGGAAGGAAGCCGAGCGAGGCCACGGCGGCGGTCGCCAGCACGGGGCGCAAACGCGCGAGCGTGCCTTTCACCACGCGATCGGTCACATGGTCGATACCTTCCTTCTGCAACTGGTTGAAGTAGCTGATGAGCACGATGCCGTTGAGCACCGCAACACCGAAGAGCGCGATGAAGCCAACACCCGCGCTGATGCTGAAGTCCAGCCCGCGCAACGAGAGCGCGAAAATACCCCCGACCGCTGCCATCGGGACGGCGCTGAAGATGATAAGCGCTTCCTTGAACGAACCGAAGGTGAAGAAGAGCAGCACGAAGATCAAGGCCAGGGCGAGCGGGACGGTGAGCGTGAGGCGCGCACTGGCCTCCTGCAGGTTCTTAAAGGTGCCGCCGTATTCCACGTAGTAACCGGTGGGCAATTTCAATTTGGACTCGATAGCCGCTTTGATGTCCATGGCCACGCTCTGGATATCCCTTCCGCGCGAGTTGGTCTCGATGACGATGCGACGCGCACCGCCTTCACGGCTCACTTGCGCGGGTGCACTGCGGAAGCCGATATCAGCAAGTTGGCCCAAGGGCATCTGCGCGCCATTTGGTAGCGGCACCAGGATGTTCTTGACCTTCTCCGCATCGGCGTCGCGCATGTCGGCCATGCGCACCACCAGGTCGAAACGGCGTTCACCTTCGTACACCACACCGGCCTTGCCACCAGCGAGCGCGGTGTTCAGCACGCGGTTCAGGTCGGCGATGTTCAGGCCGTATTGCGCGATGCGCTCCCTGTCGTAGTCCACCACGAGCTGCGGCATGCCTACGACTTGTTCCACCTTGATGTCGGTGGCGCCTTCCACGGTTCCGATCAGCGCGGCTACTTCATTGCCGCTCTTGAACAAGAGGTCCAGGTCGTCACCGTAGATCTTCACGGCGATGTCGCTCTTCACACCCGCGATCAGTTCGTTGAAGCGCATCTGAATGGGTTGCTCGAAGCTGAGGTTCATGCCGGGGATCACGCTCATCTTCTCATTCATCAGTTCGGCCATGTGTTCGCGGTCCTTGGTTGTGGTCCATTCGTCCTTGCTCTTCATCACGATGATGAGGTCCTGGCTTTCGATGGGCATGGGGTCGGTGGGGATCTCGCTCGCGCCGATCTTACCCACGACCTCCGTCACTTCGGGGAATTCCTTCAGGAGGATCTTGGCAAGTTCATCACCTACATGGATGCTTTCCGAGAGGTTGCTTCCTTGGCGTATGGTGACGTTGGTGGCGAAGTCGCCCTCGTCCAGTTCGGGAATGAATTCACCACCAAGGCGGTTGAAGACCAGCACCGATACCACCAGCAATACAAGGGCACTGCCCAGTACCAGCGCCCGATGGCGCAGGAGCGCTGTCAGTTTCGGTGCATACCATTTCTGCACCCGATGGATCATGCGCTCGCTCCAGCTTTCGCTCTTCGGTATGTAGCGGCTGAGGAAGAGCGATGCGGCCCAAGGCACATAGGTGAGGCTGAGCAGCAGCGCACCTACGATAGCGAAGCTCACGGTGTAGGCCATCGGGCGGAACATCTTGCCCTCGATGCCGATCAATGCGAAAATGGGCACGTACACGATGAGGATGATCACCTGGCCGAACACGGCGCTCTTCATGATCTTGCCCGCACCGGTAATGGTCTCGTCGTCCATGTGCGCGTGTGAAAGGCGCTGACCGGCGAAGCGTTGGTGGAGGGCGAACATGAGACCTTCGACCACGATCACGGCGCCATCCACGATGAGGCCGAAATCGAGCGCCCCCATGCTCATCAGGTTCGCGCTCTGCCCGGCGATCACCATACAGCCGATGGCGAAGAGCAAAGCGAGCGGGATCACGCTGGCCACGATCAGGCCCGCGCGCCAGTTGCCCAGCATCAGGATCAACACGCCGAGCACGATCAGCGCGCCGAGCATCAGGTTCTCCTCCACCGTGCCGATGGTCTTGCCCACGAGCTTGGTGCGGTCCACGAAAGCATCCACATGGACGCCTTCAGGCAGGCTGCGTTGTACATCTTCCATGCGTGCCTTCACCGCGTTCACAGTGGCCAAGGCGTTCGCGCCGCGCAGCATCAGCACAACGCCGCCCACGGCTTCGCCCTCACCATTGCGCGTCATGGCGCCGTAGCGCACGGCATGACCGAACTTTACTTCGGCCACATCGCGGATGCGCACCGGACTTCCACCGCGCGCGCTCACCACGATATTCTCCATGTCCTTCAAGGAGGTCACGATGCCTTCGCCGCGGATGAAGTAGATGTTCGGCCCTTTCTCAATGTAGCTGCCGCCGGTGTTGCCGTTGTTGTTCTCCAACGCGGTGAACACGTCGATGAGCGTGAGGCCCGCACCTGCGAGCCGCCGCGCATCAACGCTCACTTCGTACTGCTTCAGCAGGCCGCCGAAGCTGCTCACGTCTATCACGCCTTGCACGCCGAGCAATTGCTTGCGCACGATCCAGTCCTGTAGGGTGCGCAGTTCCAACAGGTCGTACTTGTCCTTGTGGGCGCTGTCCACCGCCAGCGTGTATTGGTAGATCTCGCCGGTGCCCGTTGTTGGCGGTGCCAACTCCGGCCTGCCGTAGCCGGGCGGAATGGCATCCTGCACCTGCGTGATGCGTTCGCCGATGAGCTGCCGCGCGACATTCACGGGCACCTCATCCTTGAACACCACGGTGACGACGCTGAGGCCGCTGCGCGAAATGCTGCGCAGTTCCACCACGTCGGGCAAGTTCTTGAAAGCCTGCTCCAGCGGGAAGGTGATGAACTGCTCCACCTCCTGCGTGGCGAGGTTGGGGGCAATGGTGTTCACCAGCACTTGGTTGTTAGTCACGTCGGGCAGCGCGTCAATGGGCAACTGCGTAACGGAATACGAACCCCAGCCAATGAGGGCCAGGAGCATCAAGCCGGTGATCAGCTTGTTGCGGACGGAGAATGTGATGATGCGGTCGATCATGCGGAAAAGGACTTCGGTATGGAACGAGAAGTGAGTAGTTGCCCGCTGAACGCAGGCAGGCCCGATCCGCTAAGGCGGACAGGCAGGGATCAGCGCACGCGGCGCCTTACTACGCTTTGGGCGGATTCCAGACGTTGCCCGAAAAGGCGCAGGGCGCCATAGGCAAGAACGCCGCATCGAATGTGACGGACAGTGGCGTTAACGAAAGAAGATGAACAGCGGGGACGGGGACTACTGCTACCAGCCCGCCACACGCACAGAACTCACCGTGGCAGTCTTCACTGAACGGATCCTGATGGCCATCAGAATCGTGATGGCTGCCGGTGTCTTCGTCGTGGTGGCCTAGGTCGCTGTGGTGTTCCAAGAGATGTACCACTACCTGCGGCACGCGCACCCATTCGTGCATGTCCATGGCGCTGAAACCATAGACGGCGAGTGTGAGGAGGAATAGCAGGCGGCGCATAGCGAGGGGCAAATGTAAGCTCTCTTGGGGCTGGCTTTGCGCGTGCTTCGCGTGAGGGATAGAAGCGGAAAGCCCGGAGCCGTCTTCGGCGAGGACTTGGAGCGGATAGCCCGACGGCGAGTCTTAGAGCCGGCACGCCCATGCCTCGACTGCGCTCGGTGGTACCGTGGAAGTGCATGGTCGAAGTTCAATTGTGTTCTCGGTCGACCCTACGAAGAAGGGACCCTCGCGGATCCCTTCCTCGTTGTTCGTTTTGATGGGATCAGTTCATTTCGTACACCGCCTTGAAGGTGGCGGCGAAGTCCTTCATGTCCGTGGGCGTGGTGTTGCTCGCGGTGCGCTGCACGCCAGCAAGCACGTGTCCATCGTTCATGCATTGCACGAACTCGATGAGTCGTTTGGCCACGTTGGGACCCGCGCCCATCTGTTGCACCATGGCTTGCTCGGCCTGGTCGTACGGGAACTCCACATAGTTGAGGTCGGGCTTGCCGATCGCGGAGCCCAAGATGCCTACTGCCTCGTTGTAAGAGACCTCGCGAGGGCCGAGCACGTTCTCCACGCTCTTGCCGCTGAAGTCCAGTGCCAGCAGGTGTTGCAAGGCCTTGGCGCCGATGTCGCGCGTGGCCACCATGGGGATCTTCAGGTCGGCCTTCACCGGCGTGCCCATCATGCCCATGTGCTTGATCATGCCGACTTGTCCGAGGGTGTTCTCCATGAAGTAACCTGCACGCAGGTGCAATACCTCCATCCCGGGGATCGCGTTCAGTGCTTGCTCCATCTGGTACAATCCGTTCACCACGCCATTGCCCTCAGCCAGGTGCGCGCCGAGGCTGCTTAGCGTGACGAGCTTCTTCAAGCCCGCGGCTTTCGCGGCCGCAGCGAAGGCGTTCACATGCTTCATCTGCGAAGCGGTGTAGTCGTTGCTGGTCCAGTCCATGGGGACCATGAAGTAGGCAGCATCCACGCCCGTGAGGGCTTTGGTGACCAGCGCGCTATCACTAGTGTCGCCGATGAAAAGCTCAGCGCCTTTGTCGGTCAGCTCTTTCGCCTTGGCGGCGTCGCGGCTGATGATGCGTACGGTGTGGCCAGCGGCCAACAGGCCGAGGGCGGCGGGCTTGCCGGTGTTCCCGGTAGCTCCAGTGATCAGATAGGTGCTCATTGTGTTTGGGTTGGTTGTTTGGTTTGTTGCGCGTTAGCGTGTTGCGTGTTCCGTGTTGAACGCGCAACGCGCAACACGATAACACGTAACCTCTATTTCTTCAGCAGTTTGAAGGCATGGTTCCACTGGTTGCGCGCGAATCCGGGGATGCACCAGAGGATGCACAGCGGCTCGATGGCCCGCGCACCTTCCACGCCGCCCATGTCCTCGCTCTCCCAGCCGAACTGGTCGAGGATCGAGGTCACTTCCTTCTTCGCGTTCGCGTCGTTGCCGCAGATGAACATCGTGGGTTTCACGCCACCGAAGTCTGGGTTCACCATGAAGGCGTTGCCCACGCTGTTGAAGGCTTTCACGAAGTTGGCCTTGGGGCTGACCTTCTGTAGCTGCTCCAACAGACTCTCTTCGAGTGTGGTGAAGTAGTGCAGCACACCGTTGGTCGGTGGAGCGTCAGCGATGGGATTCGTGGCGTCGATCACGGTCTTACCTGCGAGGTCCGCACTATCGCAGAGACGGATCGCTGCTTCGGCAGCGGTGCCTTTCGTTGCGAGTACGATGATGTCCGCCCATTTCGCCACCTCCTTGTGGCTGCCCACTTTGCCACCCGGGTTCTTGTCCAGCCAGTCCGCCACCTTGCTGGCCTCGCGCGTGGCGATCATCACCTGATGACCGTGCTTCAGGAATCCGCTGGCGAGCACCTGGCCCACCATGCCTGTACCGAGGATGCCGACTTTCTTGCTCATGTTATTCTTGTGTTATGGTTGTATTTACAATCGTTTGAGGCCGAGCTCAGGCCTGTTGGTCCAGCATAGTACTCGCGCGCATGAGGTCCTGCACCAAGGCCGCGCCTTTTTCCTTGCCCAGGATCTTGGACGACCGCGCGTACATCTTGCCCCAGGCCGTCTTGATCCGCTGCTCCGCACCGATGGCATCCGGGGTCGGATACACCAGCATCGACTTCCCTTCACTGGATCGCGATACGAAGCCCCGTTCCTCCAGTTTGTCCAGCATCCGCGTGATGGTACTGGGAGTGAGCTGCATCTCCTTGGCGATGTCACCGGCCCGTATGCCCGGCCTTTTCACCACGGTCATTACGATGAAGCCTTGCGTGGGGGAGATGTCCGCCTCGGCGAACTCCTCATCCGCGATGCGCGAGATGCTGCGCGCCATGGCGTTGGCCGCATGGTAGAGGCAGTTGCAGTAAGAACTCTTCGACTCGCTCACGGGACAAACATAGCACTAATAGTTGTATGTGCAACTATTACTGAGGAGTTGGATAACTACGATCAATGATCATGCCCGGGAGACCGCTTTCCGGCGTGCCGAGCGATCCCGTAGATCGATCACTGTCCATGTTCATGAACGGATCCGCTCTTGAACCACCTGCAATTCCCTTCCATCGTCGAGAGCGTAGTTTCGGCCCATAGCCAGAACGGATGCCGAACGTTGAATTCGAGATGATCGCCCAGACCTTGTTCGGCCTGGAAGGCGTGCTTTCCGCGGAACTGGCTGCCATTGGTGCGAAGGATATCGACGCACACAACCGGGCCGTGAGTTTTGTTGGAGATAGCGGATGCATGTACCGAGCGAATCTCTGCCTTCGAACGGCGGTGCGGATACTGGTTCCGATCGAGACATTCGGCATTCGCAATGAGCAGGAACTTTACGATAAGGTCTTCACGATGGAGTGGGAGGCCTATATGGATGTGAAGGACACGTTGGCGATCCACTGCACGCTGAACTCGGATCGATTCAACCATTCGCAATTCCTGGCATTGCGGACGAAGGATGCCATAGCGGACCGCTTTCGGGAAAAGACGGGCATGCGACCATCGGTGGACGTGGACCTGCCGACACTGCGGATCTTTCTTCATGTGCATGGTGATCGTTGCACCATCTCGTTGGATAGTTCGGGCAGCACGCTCCATCAACGCGGGTATCGGGATCAAACCAATCTGGCACCGATCAATGAGGTGCTCGCTGCGGGCATGGTATTGTTGAGCGGTTGGGACAAGCAGAGCAACTTGGTGGATCCCATGTGCGGCTCGGGTACCATTTTGATCGAAGCAGCGATGATCGCGTACAACATTCCACCGAACCACGACCGGGCGCAGTTCGGCTTCGAGCGTTGGAAGGACTTCGACGCCGATCTATGGAAGCGCACCTATGACGAAGCCATGGCGAAGGTCTTCACCAAGGGTCCTGCGATCGTGGGTGGGGAGATATCACCGAACGTTTCGCGCAAGGCCATTGCCAATATCCTCAACGCTGGTTTGGAAGACCATATAACGGTGCACACGTGCGCGTTCGCGGATCTTGATGTGCCGGAAGGACCTGGTTTTCTCATCATCAACCCGCCGTATGGTGAACGCATGGATCAGGACGAGGACATCAACGCGGTGTACAAAATGATAGGCGACACGTTGAAGAAGAAATGGGCCGGTTGGACAGCATGGGTGATCACCTCTAACATGGAGGCTGCGAAACACATCAAGCTCACGCCGAAGCCGAAGATCAAGTTGTACAACGGTGCGCTGGACTGTCGTTTTCTTCGTTACGAATTGTACGCAGGAAGCCGTAGGAGAGACCCCGTGGAAGCCTGATGCGATCCGGAAGTTGAGCTCACACCGCAACTCGAAACAAATGACATCTGTCTCTCGATCTGTTACGCTCACCGGGGAGCATGTAGCTCTGGAACCGCTTTCACACCAGCATCACGACGACTTGTGTGAAGCCACCCGCGATGGGGACTTGTGGAAACTGTGGTACACGATCGTGCCATCACCGGAGGGTATGCGCGCTGAGATCGATCGTAGGAACGCCATACAAGCGAAAGGTGCCATGCTGCCATGGGCTGTAAGGGACTTGTCCAGAGATAAGATCGTAGGTATGACCACGTTCATGAACATCGAAGCAGATAAGCCACGCGTGGAGATCGGCTCCACTTGGTATGCTCGCTCGGTGCAGCGAACAGCGCTGAACACCGAATGCAAGCTCCTCTTGCTCACCCATGCCTTCGAAGCCTTGGAGTGCGTCGCGGTCGAATTCCGTACGAGCTTCTTCAACTTCCAAAGCCGCCGTGCCATTGAGCGTTTGGGTGCGCGATCCGATGGCATCCTGCGCAACCACATGCGCATGCCGGATGGAACTTTACGAGACACGTGCGTTTATTCCATCCTTCCACACGAATGGCCTGCGGTGAAAAAGAACCTGTTGTTCAAGCTGGAAGCGTAATTTGTTCGCTCCTTGATCAATCCCTCCAACATGATCCGCAACCTCTACCTCACATTTGGATTTTCGACAGCGGTATTGCCCGCGATCGTTTCCGCCCAACAAGTCCAATGGCTCACCACCACGCCCATCGATTGGTTCTTGTATCCGACGGCACCCGGCAGTGTGATCAGCGCGCGTGATCCCGACCATGTGTATGTAGCGCGCCTGAATGCGGTCGTATACAACGATACCCAACCCATGGGCCCCTGCACGTTGAGCCGACAAGGTGAAGACGGTACAACGCTGTGGAGCGTGATCCTGGGCGATACGGTGCAGGTGGAGAACATGGCCAGCGATGACCAAGGCAATGTGGTTGTTGGTGGCCGGTACTACAACCGCTTGATGGTCGATGGCGATCCCGTGCTCGCGGTTCCTGCCGGGCACAGTTCGACCGGTTCGTTCCTGTGTTCGTGGAATTCCGATGGCCAGTTGATCTGGCAGCAGGATGTGTCCGGCGGGCCGTTCGATGACCGACGGGTTTCCTCGGTCGCATTGGATGAACAAGGGCGGTTTTGGGCGGCGCTGAACACCTTCTTCCAAGCGGATATCGTGCGGCTCAATACCGATGGCACGCAGGCTGAGAGCAGGACCATCATCGACTCCAAATTGATCGGCAGTATCAGCTTCGATCCGTGGGGTGGGCTATACGTTTCCGGCGCCGCCGAATCGCCGGATATCACGGTCAACGGAACACTCTTCAGCGTGCCGGAGAACTACGCCTTCTTCGTTACCCGTATGAACGCAGCTGGTGAAGCGCAGTGGGTAAACACTGCGGAGGATATCTCCTTCCAGGAGCCCCTGGTACAAGCGGATCAGAGCGGCCATGCCTATCTCTTGGGCAACTACTTCGAACCGCTCACGTGGGGCACTGTCCCGTTCGGCGATCCGCGCTGGGGCCAGTCTTTCTTCCTAACGCGACTCGACAGCCTCGGGACCTTCGAATGGGGCGTCGCACCACCATCAACGTTCGCTTCCGGGCAATTCAGCATAGCGAACGGTAACGCCCTCGGTGTGGATGCTGACGGCAATAGCTACGTCCTTGGCAACCTGGGCGGCAGTCTCGATTGGGGCAACGGCGTGGTCACCGGTTCAGGCCCTGAGATCACGGACAAGTCCATCGCGCTGATGAGCTTTGATGCTACTGGACTTCCACGCTGGGGTCTGGATGGCGGCAGCTTGATCTCGGATGTGATGTACGGTCTCTCTGTCGCGCCCAATGGCACGGCGCATATCGCAGGCCTTACGAATGACCCCTTCACCCTTGGGCCCTTCACCGTGGATCCGGGTGCTACGCGCGGCTCCGTCGTTGCGCGGGTGGATCCAGATCTGAGCACGGGTATTGTCGACGCGATCCCGGTGAACGATGGTCTGGTGGCGTACCCGTCGGTGTTCACTTCCGGTTTCCGCCTGGCATGCGGTTCGTTGGAGAACAGTGCATACGTATCAGTCAAACTATTCGATGCGACCGGTCGCGTTGTAGAACGCGCCACCGGACTGGGTGCTGAGTTGGGCCAAGGACTTGCGCCCGGCAACTACACCGTCTTGGTGAATGATGCGGAACGTGTTCTGCGGACGCGGGTAGTGAAGCAGTGATCGACGGCGCTGAAGAAACGCACGGGAAGAGACCCTCAAGCTTCCACAGCAGGTAGATCACCCTGTGAACGCTTCAGCGCGCGCTCATAGAAGGTGGTCACGATCAGCAGGAAGAAGAGCAGGTACATACTGTCCTCGACGGGGATCGTGTTCAAGCGGATGCCGAGGTTCTCCTCGTTGTTGTACCACACGATGGGCTCGGGCAGCAACCATCCGGTAAGGATGCCATTCACCAGAAAGAAGGGGATCAGGCTCACCGCGTAGCCCACATAGAAGCGCCCAAGCCATGGGCTCTTCGCGATGAAGACATGATAGGCAAGGAAGAGCGCTGTGCAGAAGAAGGTGACGTTGGTGTAGATGCGGCCCCACGTGAACAGGCCAACAACCAACAGCACCAGGATGAGGCCGATGCTGAAGGTTCGAGCATAGGGCCCGAAGACGTCGCGGCGCACATAGTACCTCATCACTTCATACAAGAACATGCAGGAGTAGGGTACGGCCAAGAAGAAGAGCCACTCCTCGATGGGCAAATGCACGAACCTCGGTCCCAGTGTGTATCGCGGATTGAAGCCCCACACGCCGTTGGCCGTGAAGATCGCATCCCACACCAGGAAAACCAAGGCCATTACGCCGATGCCCGTGAACAAGCCCGGCCATTTCCGCCAGTAGTGAACGCGCTTCTCAAAACTCGCCGCCAGCGGGAAGGAAATGCTGAAGACGTCGAGGAAGAGGTAGTAGTAGTGCTCCATCAGGCGCCGGGCAGCAGCAGGTTCAGGAGGGCAAAGAAAGCGACCTGCGCTAGCAGTACCCAACGCGCTATGGGATTATGGCGTTGAACGGGGAGCAGGAAGAAGAGACTGAAGAAGAACAAGGAGACGATCCCCCAAGCGAGGTAGTTCTGGAACGGGATCGAGCCTTGCTCCCAACTCCAGAATCCGAGCCGAACGGCCACGGGCTCCATCAGCACATCCAGCATCACCATGGCCAAGCAGCTGGCCAGGATCTTCAGGGCGACCGGCAGGCGCAAGCGCGAGATCGGATCGCCGATGGCGAAGACGAGCACGCTCCAGTTGAGACCGATGAGCAGGGGAACCTCCAATACTTTGGAACCGAGGACATCGCCGTAGGCGTATTCACCGAACACGCGACGGGTCCATACACCGAGCACTTCCACGCAGTAACCGAGGGCGCCCAACAAAAGAGCCAGTGCCAAGGTGCGCCTGTCCAGTCCGCTGAACGTGATCATGGCACCGGCGGTCAAGAGCAGGTTCAGCGGTGTCAAAAGCAGGAACCAATTGGCCAAGGGGGAAAGAAGACCGACCACCCCAACGAAATGGAGCGCAAGCACAAGGGACACGCCATGGACCGGTTGTATGCGGTGCGAGAGGTGCATCATACGGAATTCGGTCGTGTCGCACGGGGAGGCCTTTCGACCATGGACGTGGCGATCCGCGCGCTCTGCAAAGCCAGCGGAATACCACCGCCAGGGTGCACACTACCGCTGCAGAAGTAAAGGCCTCGCACCCGATCGTGGAAGTTGGGATGGCGCAGGAACGCGGCCCACGGTGAATTGGAACTGGTGCCGTAGATCGAACCCTGGTAACTGCCCGTCAGTTCCTCGATGCCCTTTGGATCCAGCACCTGTTCCACCTCGATGAAGTTCTCTACATCGAACCCGAGCGTACGTTGGACTTTGGCGAGCACAGCGGTACGTGCGCTCCGCACCATGGCCTCGCGGTCCTGCCCCACTTGGCGTGGAGCGTTGATCATCGTGAACCAGTTGGAACAGCCGGCCGGGGCATCCGATGGGGTGTGGGTGCTGGTGATGTTGATGTAGACCGTCGGGTCGCGATAGACCTGGCCCTTTTCGAAGAGATGCTCGAATTCGGCCTTGTGATCAGCGCTGAACAGGATGTTGTGCAGACCCAGTTCCGGATGCACTGTTTTCAAGCCCCAGTAGAACACCAGCGCCGAACTGGACCGCTCTTGGGCGAGCGTTCGTTTCGGCGCGGGCAGATCCGGCAGAAGGTGCCGGTATGTGGGAACGATGTCGATCGCGCTCACGACAACGGGCGCCTTCAGTTCCTGGCCGTCCACGCGGATACCGGTGGCGTGATCCTGGGCCGGGTTCAGCAGGATACGTTCCACCGGGCTGTTGAAGTGGAAGCGCACACCGACCATCACGGCCAGTTGGTGCAGCGCTCGGGTGATGCTGTGCATCCCACCTTCCGGGTAGAATGCACCTTGGCCATGTTCCAGCCCGGAGATCATGCGCATGAGACCGGGTGTCTTGTATGGGCTGCTACCGTTGTAAGTGGCGAAGCGGTTGAACAGTTGCACGGCCTTCTCGTTCGTGAAGGCAGACCTGTTGATGTCGTTCAAGGTGCCGGTGAGCTCGTTCCACCGTGCGGTGGTCAGTGCCTTGCGGACGCCGCCTTCGCGCAGTGTCTTCCAACGGTGCAGGGAGTGCTCCAGAAAGGTGCGCCCCGTGTGGTCCAACAAGAGGGAGGCACGGTTGAGATATTGCAAGGTGGTCTTCTGATCGATGGCGAGCCGTTCCTGCAGCTCGTTGGCGAATCGCAGGGGCTCGCTCCATCCCGTCACCCGTGTGCCATCCTGCCAGAAATAGCGGTTGGCCTCGACCAATCGCTCATAGCGGAAGTGCTCTGCAATGGGCACACCCGCCAACGTGAACAGGTCCTCCACCAAATGCGGCATGGTGAAGAGGGAAGGCCCCCGGTCGAAGCGGTATCCACCTTCGCTGTGTACGGACAGTTTGCCTCCCGGCGCTGGTGCCTGCTCGAATACCTGCACGGCATGTCCGGCCACCGCCAAGCGGATGCTGGCCGCCAAGCCAGCGACTCCCGAACCGATAACAAACGCTTGGGCCATTGAGGTGAACGTGTGTGTGTGAACGATCAAGGGTCCCGGTTGTTCGTGAGCCATGCCGATCACTTCGCTCAGTTTCTACCAGGCCCGGTCTTTCCGGGATGCGTTGTGGTACTTCCGCCAGATGGTGGAAGCCCGGCCAGCACTGGCCGCGGTGAACGGCCTCACCTTCCACCGCCTGCTCGGTACCGGGCGCGGCGATGGTTTCAGCCCTTGGCCTGATACACGCGACGTGGGCCTCCTCCAAGTCTGGCAGGATCGGTCCGCTGCTGAAGCGTATTTCAGCACACACGATCTGGAAGCTGCGTTCATGGAACGCGCTACGGAGCGCTACCGGCTCTGGTTGAACCCGGAGCATGGCCATGGCCGCTGGGCCGGTCGTGAACCCTTTACTTACAGCGGACTTCAGCGTACCGATGGGCCCGTGGCGGTGATCACGCGGGCCACCATCCGCACCGGTGCCCTATTGCGCTTTTGGCGATCGGTGCCGGCGATCCGAGGTGCCTTGGCCAAGGCGCCTGGGCTACTGCTCGCGGAAGGCATCGGCGAATGGCCCTTTGTGCAGCAGGCCACCTTCAGCGTATGGAACGATGTGGCCGACATGCGTGCTTTCGCCTATGGAAGCGCCCATCATCAGCAGGCCGTGCGTGATACCCGGCGCCATCGCCTCTTCAGCGAGGAGCTTTTCGCGCGCTTCGCGATCAGCGCTGTGGAAGGCTCATGGAACGGTGGTGATCCGCTCGCGAGCTTGGGACTGGCCACAGTCGGGTAGGTATCGGAGTTCAGCACAGCGCAGGGGTCACATGACCCCTTGGAACCCGCGTATGATGCGCAAGAGGTAATAAGTGCCACGTTCCCATTTGATGGTGTGTCCTGTAAGTTTGATGGGGTCGATACCATCAGAGCGAATGCCCGATACAGCTCATCGCAGCGTCGATATCACGGAGAATGGTCGAACCGGTTCGGTCGTTTATCGCGAGCCCGCAGGCAGTCTTTCCTTCTATTGGGAATTCGGCGGAGGCGATGTGGTCGCACTCGTTCAAGTGGAGGACCATGCCGCCTTGGACGCTCCGTGGATCGCTGGTCGGAGGGCGGACATTCTCCACTTCGTGGCCCATGAAGTGATCCGGCAGAAGGCGCCCAAATGCCGCGCTGAGATCAACGAAGCGGCCGGCGAGATCCTCTTACGGCAGGTCGGTCCGACAACACCGCCACCAAGCACACGCGATGTCTCCTTTGTGCGCCGACTGAGCAGCTTGAAGGCCTTGCTCGGCATCGTCGTGCTGATCGTTGCACTGATCTTCGGCGGTGTGACGTGGTTCAAGAACAAGGTGCTGGTGATCGATCCCGGAAAAGGCACGGCCGTGGGCTCCAGCGTGCGCACCGACATACATATCGCTACGCTGATCCAAACACTGGAGCCTTACACACCATCGCTGAACCGCAACCACGGCAACGACACGTACCGGTTCAGTCTCTTCCTTGTTCCATTGGATGGTTCCGGAACGAAGCTCATTCCGATCGGTGGTGGCTATTCATCCTCGGCCATGAGCCTCGCGAAAATCCTCGGCAGTGATGGTCGCACGATCTGGTTCGACATACAAGGCATCGGAGGAGTGGACGTGAAGAGCTACGCGTTGCTGAAGCCAAGCGAGGTGCGTGATCCGCACGTGCCGCAACAAGGCTCGCTCTTATCGCCGTCCGTGGATAGCCATTTGAGCGCTGGCTTCCATACTTCACCCATGTCATGGCTCGGGCTCCATTCAGCCGGGGAAGTTGAGCGGGAATTCGCCCCGAAGAAATTCGTGCGACGTGTTGTGCAGCAGGAAGACGCCAAGGAGATGCGCCGCTTCCACAGAGGAATGTTGGATGCTCCGGTTGACGACAAATACTACCGCATCATCTCCATGATGCCGATCGATGAGGAGGAATTTTTCAACGCCGCCTTCCTGCGCATGGATGATACCTCGGAACCGCTGCGACTTACCGATCCAGATGGTGCGCTGATGATCTGCACTTCCGAACCCGGACTAAATGGCACGCTCATGGTCGCGCGAGTGGATAACGAAGGCACCATCCTCTGGAAAGTCGATACGGGCATCGACCGCTTCAACCTGGAGCAGATCC
>JANNYL010000700.1:0-4303 GCA_031410075.1 Flavobacteriales bacterium | reverse complement strand
AAGAACCACCTTGCTGATCGGATTGTAAGGCTGTGACACCGGATCCTGGATCCAGATCAACCAGGCCACCCCGAAATGAACCGAAGACGACCAAGGAGCCATCAGGATCAGTTTCTATCACCACATTCTGTTGATTGGTGTTGCTCGTTACATCAAGGTGCTTGGACCAGATAAACCCACCAGCGGGATCGTACTTCGCGATGAATGTATCAAGCCCATCAGGCTCGGACGACATTTGCAGGTAGGCTGGCCCAGGATCGAAATCGACGGTGCCTGAAAAGAACCCGCTCAGATAAATGTTACCATCCGCAGCCACCTTGATGCACGTTGCATCACCCCAATAACCTGTACCCGTGAAGGGTTTTGCCCACATATAGTTCCCATCGGCATCATACTTCGCGAAGAAGAACCCATGGTCCGGGCTGGTGAGCTGATCCTCATTCGCGCTTGGATCAGGATCAACCGCCAGATAGAACCGGGCCGTGATGAGGAATTCCCCGGCACCGGTCAACGCCAGGCTCTGTGGCATAACCGCATAAGTTTCACCGAAGCTCTTGGCCCAGAGCAACCCACCTTCTGGATCGTACTTCGCAATGAACGCATAGCTCACGTCGTTATCGGTCAACTCCAATTGGAGCGTGTCGGGTCCGGGATCCATATCCAACTTGCAGAAGCTGCGGCCGAGTATCACGATATTGCCTTGTGGATCGACCTCGATATCCGAAATGTGGTTCCAGCGAAGCAAATTTCCCCATCCCGGAAAGATGTTCGCCCATACCAGATCACCATTCTCGGAATACTTCGCGAGGTAGAGATCATCGAACGCACCTTCTGGTTGGAACGTGCCCGGGCCAGGATCGAAGTCAATGGTGTCATTGCAATTTCCGCTCATATAGATGCTACCAGCCGCATCAACGGTCATTGCTGTACACAGACTTTCTCCTGGGAACATGGTATTGTTAGAGAACTGGCCTTGTCCTTCAAGGCTACGCGCCCAAGTGAAGTTTTGGGCGGCGGCCAACAAATGCAACGAATACATGAGGGCCGCAAGAAAAGTTCGGAAGAAGTGCTGCATGCTCATGGGTGCAAGTGTGACGCAAGAGCAAGACGAGCAAAAGGCCAGCTCGCGTTGCTTGAACGCGATCGGTCTACTCTACCATGAACTTCAGACTCACCGTGGATCCGCTAGTATCAGTGGCGAGACCGAAGGCCCAGTAACGCTTCAAATGTGCCGCACGGTCTCACGTACCTTTCGGCCATCGTGATACTTACCGGCCGCACTCAAGAGCTGATCATCCATCGCCGCACCAACGAAGGGATGATCCTCGGAAATGATGACACCGCAGAGGTTCTGCTGCCAACACCCGAATGTCCGGCGAATGCCACTGATGGAAGCACCGTGCGTGTGTTCGTGTACCGTGATCGGGAAGACCGCCTTGTCGCCACTACCCGGCCGCCCAAGGTGCAAGCCGGGGAATTCGCACAGTTGCGTGTGAGCATGGTGAACGACGATGGAGCCTTTATGAGTTGGGGGCTGCAACCCGACTTGTTCGTGCCATACCGCGAGCAGAAAAAGTCGTTGGAGGAAGGCCGATGGTACGTGGTACGCGTGGCAGTGAGCGATCAGAACGACCACTTGTACGGCAGCACCCGGATCGACAACTTCTTGAGCAACGCCCAACTCACCGTAAAGCAAGGTGAAGAAGTGGCCTTGGTCGTATTCGGTAAAAGTGAATTGGGTCTCTCGGTGATCGTGAACAACGCGCACCAAGGATTGGTGCATACCAGCGACATCTTCAAACCCGTATCCATCGGTGATCGTATTCCGGGCTACGTGAAGCAAGTGCGCGACGACAACAAGTTGGACATCACACTGCAGCCCATCGGTTACCGGCAGTTCAATGATGTGAATATGGCTCTATTGGCCAAGCGCCTTCAGTCCAGCAAAGGCTTCCTTCCGGTGAACGACAAAAGCTCGGCAGAGGCGATCTACGCGGAGTTCGGCATCAGTAAAAAGGCCTTCAAGAAAGCGTTGGGCGCACTATACAAAGAACGCAAGGTGCGTATCGAAGAGGCCGGGATCGTGTGGGTGGAGTAGTTCGTTCCATCTCGGATCATGGACCACAACCCGATCGCCATTCGCGTGTTCGATGCCGCAGCAGAGGCGTATCAGGACGCCTTCATGGACACCACGCTGTACCATGATTCCTTCGACCTGTTCTGCAACGCCATCGAAGGGCGGAATGCGGAAGTACTTGAACTCGGATGTGGACCAGGAAACATCACGCGCTACCTGCTGAACAAACGTCCGGATCTCCGGATCCTGGGCACCGACCTTGCCCCCAATATGTTGGATCTGGCACGGCAGAACAATGCCCATGCGGAATTCCAATTGTTGGATGCACGCGCGATCGGTAGTCTCGGCCGATCATTTGATGCGATCATGTGCGGATTTTGCCTACCGTACCTCACACCGGATGAGTCCACGACCTTGATCCGCGATGCGGCTGCGGCGCTTCGCCCCAAGGGTGTGTTGTACCTCAGTACCATGGAAGATGATCCCGAAAAGTCGGGGTTCAAACAATCAAGTTCCGGCAAAGGGGAAGCAGCCTACATCCAATTCTACCAAGCTGAATTCTTGACCGATGCGTTATGTGCAAGCGGTTTCACATTGCTGGACCTGAGCCGAAAGGAGTACGCGGGACGCAATGGCGAGATCGTGTCGGATATATTGATCGTTGCGAAGAAGTAAGGATCGGCCCCAAGCGATCGAACTTATTCCGTTTAGATTTAATGCCGGATCAGCACCAATTCGCATCATGCGCGTTCTCGTTCTAACCACCTCCATCTGTTTGTTCTCGCTCTTTTGCCGGGGGCAATCAACGGCCATTGTTCCATCACTTGATAAGGACCCGGTGACGGGGAAAGTCATTGTGAAAAACCTCACCCCTGCGCAGTTGAGTGCAATGTTGGGTTCACCTACGCTGTTCGTTTACGACTGCAATGAGGAGGACATGTACAAGGAAGCCCACGTGCCCAGCGCGAAGCTTACAGTCTATGATGAGGTGACCGCCGATAAACTCCCACCGGACCGGAACGCAACACTGGTCTTCTATTGCTACAGCCCGGAATGTCCTGCCGCAGCAACAGCAGCGCGCTCGGCGATCGCATTGGGTTATACCGAAGTGCATTGCATGGTGGAAGGGATAACGGGCTGGCAGGATGCCGGTCTGGCAACTGAACCCAAGTAATTCGGGACCGAGCCGCCTACTTCAGGATCCAACAAGAATTGTTGAATGCCGCTAAAATGTTGTCGGCTATCGCGACTTGTTTTGACCCACTTCTGCGCATCTTCGCCCCTGCATCTCCAAATTCGCACATAGCCAACCGACCAACATGAAGCGCTCGATCCGCCCAGCCGACGACCAAAGCTCTGGAACACCTTATACACCAGCTGTGGAAGCCAATGGCTTCGTTTTCATCAGTGGGCAAATTGCGAACGTGGGCAATACCCGTCAACTGCGCACAGCCAACATTACCGAGGAGACGCAACAGGTGATGGAGAATATCGGCGCCATACTCACCGCTGCTGAGCTTGGATACGACCACTTGGTAAAGTGTACCATTTGCGTAACCAATTTGCAGTTCTACGCTGAAGTGAGCCGCGTGTACCTCACTTTTTTCACAGGAGATCCACCCGCTCGCGAAACGATGAGCATCAAGGATCTGCCGCGCGGCGTGAACGTGATGATCAGTGGCATAGCCGCTCGCTGACCACCGGTCCGAGAAGTTGGCCATTGGGCGATCCTGACCCGCCAACACGTCTTCACTGACCTTCATTTCCGCTTGCTCGCCATGGACCCCCGAACCGTTCGCGCGATGGCATTGGACATGCCGGGCACCGCAGAGAAAGAGCGCCATGGCCGCCCGAGTTTCAGTGTGAAGAAGAAGACCTACCTAACGCTATGGGAAGATGAGCAGCGCTCTGTGCTGAAGTTGACCTTGGAACAGCAGGCCGAGCTGGGAGAGGAACATCCGGACATGTTCACACCGGTTCCAACCAAGTTGGGTAAGCATGGCTGGACGAACGTTTCCATGATCCACATCAATGAGCGGCTCTTCCGTTACACCATGGATCTGGCATGGCGCAATGTGGCGCCGAAGTGGTTGATCCCTACGCGGCAGGCGCCACCAAAGGGATAGGCTCGAAACGCTGGTCCCCACAACTCGGGAGCGCTTCAAGAATGGTAGTACACAAGCCGAGATTCCGGGTCAGGCCCGGAATGACAGATTTCATGGAAGC
>JANNYL010000699.1:0-12331 GCA_031410075.1 Flavobacteriales bacterium | reverse complement strand
CACGAAGCTTGTCCAGCACCGTGCTGCGCTCCGCTTCGGCCGGATCGCCCAGAAAAACGAATTGGAACACAACCCGATCCACGCCCCGGCCTTCATCCTGCAGGCGCTTTCTGAGCCTACGCATCATGGCCTCATCACTTGACTCACCCTTGAACAGCTGCCCTAAGCCATTGGCGATCAAGTGATCGTAGCCCGTGCGGAACTGATCATGTTGGCGGGTGTGCCGAAAGACGAACAAAGAGAGCGTCTTCTTCTTGGGATCAATGTGGAAAGCATCCACCCCATGGTCATGCGGGCCAAAAGCGATCTGCTTTACGGCTTCCTCACGAGGCACGTGCAATTCCTCTTCCAGGTACAGCAAGCCGAAGTAGTCGCTTTGGAAACCGCCATGTTCGCTGCGGAGTTCTTTGTACGTGCTGGCCAGTTTCGCGGGTGTGATCGCCATGGTATGGGTGGATTTGGTCACCAGCTTCTACGCCGGTTCGGGCGGTGAAGCTGGTTTAGGTGAACGAGAAACGCAAGGGGAGAAGGGGTGTGTTGAAAAGTCTTGGCCTTATCGGGACCCAAAATACCGCTGCGCGCGGAAATTCCGCAAGCTGGGAGAGCTTTCCCAAGTTCATGTTTGAATTCGCCTTACCAAGAAAGGAACCGCGGGGAAACGGTCGTCCAAAAACACGAAAGGGGACCCTTGAGGATCCCCTTCGCAACAACTCCCCCGAGTTGGTTATTTTACCTTGTCCACAATGGCTTTGAAAGCCTCTGCATCGCCATAAGCGATCTCGGCCAATGCCTTGCGGTCCAGGTTGATATTATGCTTCTTGAGCCCGTTGATGAACACGCTGTAGCTCATGCCATGAATGCGTGTTGCGGCGTTGATACGCTGGATCCTCAACGAGCGGAAATCGCGCTTTTTGAGTTTGCGACCATCGTAGGCGTGGGCAAGACCCTTTTCAACGGTATTCTTAGCAACCGTCCATACGTTCTTTCTACGGCCGAAATTTCCTTTGGCCAGTTTCAACACCTTCTTGCGGCGTGCTCGGCTGGCGACTTTGTTCTTACTGCGTGGCATTTGTTGTTGGTTTTTTGGGCGCGAGCGCTTCCGTTGTTACCGGAGGTCTTTGGTGCTTCGCGTCCTGGTTGAGTCCACCGTGAACCGGGTGGAAAACGGTCTTATTTCAGAAGGTCCAGAATTGCCTTTTCGCCGGTTTTATGGACGATGGCCATTTTGCCAAGGGAGCGTTTGCGCTTCTTGTGCTTCTTGGTAAGGATGTGGTTCATTCCGGCGTGCTTGCGCTTCACCTTGCCGGTGCCGGTCAGCTTGAACCTTTTCTTGGCACCGGACTTCGTTTTCATTTTCGGCATGACTTCTCTTCTTTATCGGGGGCTTGCTTTTCTTTTTGGAACGTGCACTTATTGTCCACGGAACTTCAGGTCTATTTTTTCTTCTTGGGGATGAGGTACATGATCATCCGCTTGCCTTCGAGCTTGGGCATGCTCTCAACAACTCCATATTCCTCCAGATCCTGCGCGAATTTGAGGAGAAGGATCTCGCCTCGCTCCTTGAAAACGATCGTACGACCCTTGAAGAACACGAAGGCTTTCACCTTGTGACCTTCCGAGAGGAATTTCTTGCTGTGTACCAACTTGAAATTCACGTCGTGCTCATCCGTATTCGGGCCGAACCGTACCTCTTTCACTTCGGCTATGGTCTGCTTCGCCTTGATCTCTTTCTGCTTCTTCTTGAGGTCGTAGAGGAACTTCTTGTAATCCGCGATCCTGCATACCGGTGGCACAGCGGAAGCGCTGATCTCGATGAGGTCCAAGTTCTGGTCCTGCGCCATGCGCAAAGCGACATCGAACGGATAGACACCTTGCTCCACGGTTTCGCCTACGACTCGCACCTCGGTGAATCCGAAAATGCGGCTATTGGTGCGGTGTAGGTCCTCCTTCACAACCCGACCACGGAATGGGCGGGGACCTGAAGGACGAGGACGCGGCGGTCCCGGTGGGCGATAAGGTTGACGTGTTGCCAAGCGAAGTGTTGATGGTGTTTTGTAAGGGAGGATGATCAGAGACCGGCCATCTGTTGGGCAATACGCGTGGACACCAACTCCTTGAATTGGAGCGGGTTCATAGTGCCCATATCGCCTTGTGCTTGTTCACGCACGCTTACAGTGTTGGCTTCAACTTCTTTTTCCCCAAGTACGAGCATGAACGGGATCTTGCTGAGTTCCGCATCGCGGATCTTCCTGCCGATCTTCTCGTTCCGCTCGTCTACGGAGGCGCGAATATCGTGTTCTTTCAGCAACGCCGTTACAACACGGGCATGTTCGACGTATTTGTCGCTGATTGGCAGCACAATAGCCTGTTCTGGTGCGAGCCACAAGGGGAACTTTCCGGCCGTATGTTCAATGAGCACAGCGATGAACCGCTCCAAACTACCAAAAGGTGCCCTGTGGATCATCACTGGGCGATGCTTGGCATTGTCGCTGCCCACGTATTCGAGTTCGAAGCGCTCGGGCAGGTTGTAATCCACTTGGATGGTGCCGAGTTGCCATTTCCGACCCAACGCGTCCTTCACCATGAAGTCCAGCTTGGGGCCATAGAAAGCCGCTTCTCCGTATTCAATGAACGTGTTCAACCCTTTCTCGGCCGCTGCATCAATAATGGCCTGTTCTGCCTTTACCCAATTCTCTTCGCTACCAATGTATTTGCTTCGATCCAACTGATCACGCAAGCTGATCTGTGCTTCGTAATTATTGAAGTTCAGCGCCTTGAACACGAGCAAAACCAGATCGATGACCTTCATGAATTCCTCCTTCACCTGGTCGGGGCGACAGAACAGGTGCGCGTCATCCTGGGTAAAGCCCCGAACGCGTGTCAGTCCGTGGAGTTCGCCGCTCTGCTCATAGCGGTAAACCGTTCCGAATTCGGCATAGCGGATAGGAAGATCCTTGTAGCTGCGCGGCCTGCTTTTGTAGATCTCGCAAAGGTGCGGGCAGTTCATCGGCTTCAGGAAGAACTCCTCGGTGGGATCCGGAGTGCGGATAGGTTGGAAGCTGTCCTTGCCGTATTTCTCGTAATGCCCACTAGTGACATAGAGGTTCTTATGCGCGATATTCTGAGTGGCGACCTGTTAGTAACCACTCTTCTCTTGCGCGTTCTTCATGAAGTTGATCAAGCGCTCGCGCAAAGCAGCTCCTTTGGGAAGCCACAAGGGGAGGCCCGCACCAACCTTCTCGCTGAACGTGAAAAGGTCCAATTCTTTGCCTAGTTTGCGGTGGTCGCGCTTCTTCGCTTCCTCCAGCATCACCAGGTATTCATCCAATTCCTTTTGCTTCGGGAAGGTGATCGCGTAAAGGCGTGTGAGTTGTTTCCGTTTCTCGTCACCGCGCCAATACGCCCCCGCCAAGCTCAGCACCTTCATGGCCTTGATCCCGGACGTGTCCGGAATGTGCGGCCCACGACACAGATCGGTAAAATTGCCTTGCCGATAGAACGTGATCTCCCCATCGGACAATCCTTCTATCAGCTCCAGCTTGTACTCATCGTCTTTTTCCGTGAAGTACTTGATCGCATCAGTCTTGCTGACCGCTGTACGTTCGAACGTGAGCTTTTTTGAGGCGAGTTCCTTGAATTTGGCTTCAATAGCAGCGAAGTCGGCGTCGCTGATGGAACGTTCGCCGAAGTCCACGTCGTAATAGAACCCGTTCTCGATCGCCGGTCCAATACCGAACTTGGTTCCTGGGTAAAGCGCCTCCAATGCTTCGGCCATCACGTGGGCGGACGAATGCCACATCGTCGCCTTTCCTTCTTGATCGTTCCAGGTGAGTAAGGAAAGTGTGCAGTCTTCCGGTAAAATTCGGCTGGCATCCCGCACTTCGCCGTTCACTTTGGCGGAAAGTACATTGCGGGCAAGGCCTTCACTGATGCTTTTGGCCACATCCATGGCCGTTACAGCACCATCATAACTGCGAACGCTTCCGTCCGGCAGGGTCACATTTGTTTTCATCAGATGCTCCCGCAGCCCTACAAACGGCTGGCGAAAGGGTCGCGAATGTAAGTGGAGCGCTGGAACTTTGGAATTGGACATGGCCCCATTGGGAAGTCCGACACTTCAGAAAAATCCTGTACTTCAGGCATCCACTAGAGCAGCGGCGCCCAGTATCCCGGCATCATCCTCCGGCAAAGCGCTCAGCATCAGTTCCACCTTGCCTTCGTAGATGTAGAACAACGCCTCCTTGAAATAACGGCACAAGGGATTCATCAGAACATCTCCATTTCGAGCGATACCTCCAAATAGCACAATACGTTCTGGTACCGAAAAGGCCACAGCATTGGCCAGCGAAGTAGCCAACCAACGCGCAGTATCACGAAACGCCTGCACAGCCGCGTCATCGCCGTTCAGCGCTGCATCGGCAATGGGCTTTACGCCTTCTTGTTGAAGCAATTCGCTGCTATCGGCGAGTTCTAAATAGGTCTGGCGAATTCCACGTATGCTCACGTAAGCTTCCAAACAACCTTTTCGGCCACAGGTACATAGGCGACCATCCATTACGGCGGTGGTGTGGCCCAACTCGCCAGCATTTCCGTAGGGTCCCAACAACAATCGACCATCGATGATGAACCCGCTTCCCAAGCCTGTGCCCAGCGTTACAACGAGCAGATCGTTCGTTCCCCTGCCTGCGCCGTATTTCCATTCCCCCAAGGCAGCAGCGTTCGCATCATTACCCAGAGCGCACTGAACGCCCATGCGGTCCTTGAGCATGCGAGCCAGTGGAATATCGCTCTTCCATGGCAAGTTCGGTGCGCGGTCAATACTTCCAGTGAAGGGATTGCCATTGGGCACGCCAATACCGATGGCCTTCAAAGGCGAAGCATCCATGCTCCGAATGGTTTGGGCGATCGCGTCTGCAAAGGCACTACCAGGCTCTGTTCCAGGTGCGTCATCACCTAGTGTACGAATGCGCTTTGTCGCGGTGACCCTACCGTCATTGACCACCCCGATCTTGGTGGTTGTCCCCCCTATGTCCACACCGACTATCATGCTGTCGTTCTTACCGATCCGCGGAACCCATACCAAACCAAGTAGGCATAACAGCCTAATGGAAGGAAGAAGCTCAAGTGGAATCCAAGTTCCTGTTGGCCCGACCCCTTCATGATATCGATCAGGAATCCTTGTAATGGCGGGATGAGAGCCCCACCGACGATCATCATGACGAGCAAGCTGGAACCTTGAGCGGTGTCTTTACCAAGGCCGTTGATCGCCAGGGTGAAAATATTGCTCCACATGATCGAATTGAACAAGCCGATCGCGATAACGGCCCACATCGCCCAAGCACCATGAAGGAAAATGGCCCCAAGCAGAAGTCCCGAAGCCACTGAAGCGAATAACCCCAAGGCGCGCGAAGGGTTCGGGCCAGCTAGTACAAATGCGGCCATGTTCGCCGTTATCAATACAGCCAATGGCCATATATGGTCGAACATGAAATGTTCGCTGGAGTTGAGTGAATACAGTAGACCGAACATCACTGCGCCGATCAGTAACATGCCACCATAGCGCTGGGTGGTGCTCATGGTTTTCGACAGAGCCAAAGCACCGAGAAAACGGCCCGTCATGGCGCCTCCCCAATACAAGCTCAAGTAATGTTTGGCACTTCCTTCGGGCAGATGCAGGATATCGGACATTCCTAGGAAGTTGATGATCAAGCTGCCTATAGCCACTTCGGCCCCGACGTAGCAAAAAATGGCCACCATGCCAAAGCGAAGTTGGGGATATCCCAGTGCATTGCTCTCGCTGACTTTCTCCTGATGCCGCGGCTCCGGAAGTTTGGTGAACCACATGAGTACCGCGATCAGCGAAAGGATCACGGCCAAGCTGATGTATGGCAATCGCACTGCGGCATCTGGTGCCGCGTTCTTGAAGATCAACCATCCGCCGATCAGGGGCGCCAACGTGGTTCCCAATGAATTGAACGCCTGAGCTGTGTTCAATCGGCTACTCGCACCTTCAGCAGAGCCAATGATCGCAACGAAGGGGTTGGCCGAGATCTGCAGTAAAGTGAAACCCAGGCCAAGTACGAACAACGCGAACAGATGGAATGGGTAACTGTGCATCAGCGAAGCAGGTGCGAACAAGGCGCATCCGGTGGCTGAGAGGATCAGTCCGATGATCATTCCTCGCTTATAGCCCATTCGTGCTATCGGATCTCCTGATGAAACAGAAATGAGGTAGTACACCACCGATCCAAAGAAGTAAGCACTGAAAAAGCACAATTGAACGAGCAGGCTCTCGAAGTATGAAAGGTCGAAAAGCTTCTTCCAATGCGGAACCAAAACATCGTTGAGGACGGTAATGAATCCCCACATGAAGAACAGTGAGGTTAGCACGGCCATTGGCCAGGCAGTCTTGCCAACACCTTTGGGATCTTCACCGATACGATCCGAAGCTGTGATCATTTAACGTGTATGTGCGGGCAAGGATAAGCTCGAATCGCCTTGTGGTTAGATTGGCGCCGCCATGACAGCGCGAAGGGACTTCATCAAGACAGGGGTAGTTGGCGCAGCGGGATTGCTCGCTGGTTGTGCAGGAGATGTTGATGCCGGGAATGAACGATCTCCATCAGATGCATCAATAGATACCCTTCCGGCCATTGCGAAAGGCCCCGTGATACTGAGCACTTGGAATCATGGATTGGCTGCAAATGCCAGAGCCTGGGAAGTGCTCCTCGCCAAAGGATCTGTTCTGGACGCGGTGGAGCAAGGGGTCATGGTCACCGAAAGTGATCTTGGAAACCGTAGCGTAGGGTTAGGTGGAACGCCGGATCGTAATGGACATACCACGCTTGATGCGTGCATTCAGGACCATGATGGCAGATGCGGCTCTGTAGCGTTCTTGGAGCACATCGAACACCCGATCAGTGTGGCCAGGGCGATCATGGAAAAGACGCCTCATGTGATGTTGGTTGGCGAAGGAGCCCAGCGTTGGGCGTTGGAAAATGGGTTCACCAAGAAGGAAGTGGTCATTCCCGAAGTTCGAGCGGCCTATCTGGAATGGCTCAAAACGAGCCAGTACAAACCCATTGCGAACGTGGAGAATCACGATACCATCGGCCTGATAGCGATGGACGAACATGGACGAATGGCAGGATCATGCACTACCAGTGGCATGGGGTACAAGATCCATGGACGGGTAGGGGACAGCCCGATAATTGGAGCTGGCCTCTTCGTGGATGGAGAGATAGGTGCAGCTTGTTCCACGGGAACAGGGGAACTTGTGATCAGAACGGTTGGCTCACATACGGTTGTTGAATTGATGCGCCATGGCCGTTCACCTGCGGAGGCTTGTGAAGAAGCCGTTCGCCGCATCATGAAATTCCTTCCAAAGCCACAGGACTACCAGGTAGGATTCCTTGCGCTTCGAAAGGATGGGGCTTATGGTGGATTCGCCATTCAACCAGGCTTCGATTTTGCGTTGCGCACGGCGGAAGGGGAGACCATGGTGAAGGTGGCGTCCGCTTGGAAACCGGCCTGAGGATCCAAGGAGTGGCACGCTGAAGGCCTCGTTGGCATGAGGTTCTTTGCCTAAATGGTGTTCATTGGATCCAAGGATCACCGCAAGAATGGTTGCTCGCCGGCTAGGTCTTCCCATACATTTGGAGACGACATGAACTTCGATCACATGCACCACGCACTTAGATCCATCGCTCTCAGCCTTTTGGTTGTATCGAGTTCATGGGCTTTGGCGGGTGAACCAGTGAGCGAGGGTCAAGCGAACGTTCAGGTGTCATGTTCACGAGCCTCTGCGTTCGTGAACGTGAGTATTTCCAGCTTCCGAAAGATCGGTGTGGTCACGATCGAAGTGCGAAATGCAACCGGCCTAACACTTTATAAGGAGGAGGGCAAAGCACTTACACCAGAACTGGTAAGACGGCTGGACAAGGGCGGCTTTCCGCGCGGGGCTCATACGCTGTTGGTAACAGCTAAAGATTTCAGTATTTCGCAGGTGTTCACGGTAGAGTAGGCTACCAAGCAGCTCTCAAAAGGCCAACGAATTCAGTAGCATCGGCCATTTCTTCCGCTTTCGCCTTCTTCTCCTTCATTGACGCTTTCCCATCACTTTTGGCGCGCGTTCCTATATCGAAGAGCAGTTCACTTTGAGCTTGGACCGCGGAGCCTGTGGCTGTGGTGCCATTCATGATCAGTTCATTTCTCGTAACAAGATGTTTCGCCAGGGCATCTCGGTCACCCGCCACAGTGTCGGAAGCGGTGAATTTGAATGCGGCTGACGGCAAAACCTCATCTACTGATGCTGAGGAACGATTCTCCGCATCATCATTGGCCGAGGCTAGGTCAGCTATGGGAACAGCAGGAGTTTCGAGCTGACTATTCTCGTCGGACTCGCTCTCAACGGTCATATCCTTCGTATCGAATGTTGCAGGACTTGAAGCTTGCTCCTCTATTAAGGTCGCGATCTTTTGCTCGGCCCCGGCGATCGGTAATGGTTCTTGGATCGCTGTCGGCGTCGGCTTTTCCACCTCTTGCTTCGAAGATTCTACTTTGAGTTCGGCCAGTTGGACGGCTTCGTTTTGATCCATATTTCCAATACCGATCAATGCCACCGTCGTTATCAGCACCAAAGAACCCAAGGCCAGCGCGGGCCTCCAGTAACCAGATCGGTCCTGCGGCATCATGAAAGCTGATACGCCGTTCAGCCAAATACGCCAATGTGGTTGTTGCTGAGCGCGGAACACATCCATTACGCGATCGCGCACAGAAGGGGCGGCGTCGACGATCGGGATATCCTCTTCGTCCGTGTGCATGCGTAGAAGTAATGCCCGCATACGCTCATACTCATTGCGATCACTCAGGTGGCGCAACACAAAAGCGCGCTCCTCTTCCAGCAGGTCATCAAACGACCGCTCAATGAGCAATTGCTCGATGTCCTCAGGATCGTACAGTTCGCGGCGTTCCATGGTTCAGGGTGCGTGGGTCGAATTCGTTCAATCGTTCAGCTAGTTTCTTCAATGTGTAGAAGAGGCGGCTCTTCACTGTTCCTTCGGAAATGCCGAACACTCCGGCGATCTCCTTGATGGCCATGTCTTCGTGGTAGCGCATTACGAAAGTGGCCTTATGGTCCGGTTCCAATTTGTCCAATTCCGCATCCAACCGGTCCCGGAAATTGGCTTTGTCCACACCATCTCCATGGTTGGGCTGGATGTGGATCAGTTCAGCCTGCAGGTGCGGCACAGCTGCCTTGCGCGTTCCTTCACGACGGTATTCGTTCTTGCACATGTTGTTCGCCACGCTATACAGCCAAGTGCTGAAGGGACGGGAGGGATCGTAGCTCTGGGGCTTTTGGGCGATCTTGGTGAACAGCTCTTGCAAAAAATCCTGAGCACGCTCGCGGTCATTCCAAAGCATTCGACTGAAATAGGTGATCAGCTTCCGTTTGTATCGATCGTACAAGGCGCCGAATGCGCGCTCGTCCCCGCGGACGATCTGTTCCATCAGTCGTTCGTCGCTGAGTGTCGCGTGATCCGTGCGAAAAAGGCCCATGAGTTAGTGGGCAAGCACCCCGGCTTTGATCAGGTCGTTCGTAGCACCCACGGCAGCGCCCATAGTGCGCAACTCATGCTCCAGTTGGCTAGCACGCGTTTCATTTCCGGTTGATCGGTAGTGCTCAAGCAAGACCGCACCTGGCAACAGGTAGTTCCGACTCAAAGGGCCTGCGGACATGGTTTTCTTCATAGCAACCCAGTTCTGCTCAAGAGCTGGGGTTCCGCACATTTCATCCTTCATCAATTTGAACGCTATCCCAGTTGCGCATAGTTTATCAGGAAATGCATCGAACCAACTGCGGTCCATACTGAGGGCGAAGAATATTGGCCGTTCCGTCGCGTTGCCCAAGGTTGATGCGAATGGTGGACCAGCCGAAGGAACAGGACCTTGGGCCTTAGCGTTTTTCCAGATCAGTTCTCGGTAAGTAGCGTCCGTTAAAAGTCGCTGGTCGACGAGGAGTACATCACGCCGTGTATCGTGCAACCGCTGTTGAACAAGTGCCGGTGCCCCATCCATATCACCATTCGTGAACAGGATGCCGTCCTTATCCACACTGAGCAGCAGGTCAATGGCCACATCGTTCAACGCAGGGGATAATTCACCCCGAGCCTCCAACTGAATGCACCAGCTATCAAGTGAAGGTTTGTCACCATTGGCGTTCGCACGGTTCACCATGGGCAGGATCAATTCAGAACGACCACCATCCACGGCATTCGCCTTTTCCAGTTCATTGAAGGCGCTGCGTTGGGGGAATTGAACGTAAAAGGCGGCCATATGCTGCTCAAAGCTGCCTGGGGCCGTTGCATTGATATTGTCGGCTATGGCATTCAACTCGGCTTTGTCCGATTCCTGAAGGCGACCATTGTTCTGGCCCAACCTCGCATTGCGTTCGCTACGGAACCAGTTCAACTGAGCGCCAACATCAGTAGGCCGTGCTTCACAGAGCGAACGCCACAAGTTGGCCGTCCGCAACGATTCGGTCTTGTTCCAAGCACCTTGATAGGCATCTTGGGCTGGAGCCATGTATCCGTAGGGCACTGAATTCTGTAGGTCTTCGGCAGACTTTTCCGCAGGTGGCACATTCTGTTGAGCTGCGCATCGCAAGACCACCGGAGCAAGAAGCAGCAAGAGAAGGGAACGGTTCATCAGCGAATTGGTCGGGTTCTGGGGTGCAGTACACACCTCCACGGGCAAAGTTCATGCACTATTGCTTTTTTCCTTTGCGGATCAACAACCATCCACGCACAAAGGGTCTCCAACTGGTGTTCGCTAAGTTGACCAGAAGGTAATTTCGCAAGCGCCATGATGACCGAGGAGAACAAGTCCCGCTTGAAAGAAAGGCTGGAGTTAGTGCATTCTTGGCCCAGCGTTAACATGTTCAAGTTCATTTTCGAGCCCGAACCGATGCGTTTGGAGCTGGTTCTGGCTCTGTTCCCCCCTGAGTGTGAAGTGCTGCGCAAGTACAGTGTAGGTGGCAAGTACCTCAGTGTCACAGTCCAAGAAGTAATGATGAGTGCGGATGAAGTCATATCCAGGTATGACCGCGCTTCCGAAATAACAGGTGTGATCATACTCTGATGATCACGGCGTTCGTACTTTCTATTGATCCGATCAATTAAGTCTTTTTTCCTCCGCGAACATGAAGTGGATTGATACGCTGCGAATTACACTGCTCCTTTCCCTGAGCCTGCTTTTCATTTACATGTTGGCAAAACGCTTCAAGCAAAAGGTGATGGCCAAGGAGCTTCCAATCGCATCCCATGCCGAACTCCTTTCTGTGCAGGTTTTGTACCACCCAGCAAGGCTTCGAATGGAAGTTCTCCTTCCTGGTTCCGAAGTGCTGAGGCCTTCGGTTCTCGACACTGAGCATGTTCTCGTTCACAAATGGGAAGAATCCAGTCATGGAAACGGGAAGCATGTTCTGGAACTTTCGTTGAACGATGTTTCCAACGGCGACTATTTCTTGGAGTTGGCAACCTCTTCGCAGCGCACCGTGCGCAAATTCAGATTGAAGCACACATGAGAGCTTGGCTTCTGCTGATCCTGGTCGCAAGCGGCGGCAATTCACGGGCGCAGACATCCTTGCCGGTTCAGAAGCCGACAGCACAGCTTATGTTGATCCTGCCCGCTCAATTGGGGAATCCCATCTTCGATCGTCTTACATCACCCTTGGGCGAAGTGGACGGCAGCGTGCAATTTCCATTGAAAAATGGATTAGGTGCCGGTGTTGGGGGAAAGATGATGTGGTGGGAACTGAAGACCAATGCATTCGCACCCACGCTCAGCACTCCAGGCGAGGCAAGGCGTTCGGCCCTTTACGCCAAAGTGCAATATGCCCATTATGTAACCCCCAATATGTTCTATGAATTGAACGCCAAATTCGGTACCAGCACATGGACCTGGGATTGCACTACATGTGAGGAGGATTACAAACAGCAAGGCTTTCACTGGGGTGTCACCGCAGGATATTATGTGCACGCGTCGGATAACCTGGCGTTCGGGGTCACCTTTGGATATGAAGCGGACGCAACACGCTTTTCAGCCGCGACCATTTGCCAAGGATCATTCCCTGGGTACACCGACACGGGTGGGCCCTATCGGTTCCTGAACGTCGGATTAGGCTTCAGTACTCGATTCGAGAAGAGCAAAGAGGAACGCTGGTAGATCAGCTCTACCGCGCACGGCGAGCTATGTCATTCTACGCTTGACGAGGTTGCACATCTGTAACAAGGCTACCGCGCATTCCACGCCCTTGTTACCATGCTTGCCT
>JANNYL010000698.1:0-2384 GCA_031410075.1 Flavobacteriales bacterium | reverse complement strand
GCAATGCGGCCCTTCTGCTTCAAGCCAAGGAATTGCGCCGGGTGTTCACACAGCAGCCGGGCGACATCCTCCAGCGAGAAGTCCCTCTCCTTTGCACCAGTCCAGAACGCGGGCAGGAGGAATTGCAGGCCCGCCATACCGCCCCAGGCCTTCATGAAATCGCCGCTCTGCTGTTCCTTGATGTCCGGCGGTGCAGGCGAATGATCCGTGGAAACGAAGTCAAGGGTGCCATCCTTCAGCGCTTGCCAAAGCAGCTCGTTGTTCGCGCGCTCGCGGATCGGCGGTGCGCACTTGAACTCCGTGGCGCCATCGGGGATCTCCTCGGCGCAGAACACCAGGTAGTGCGGACAGGTCTCGGCGGTGATGCGCAGACCTCGCTTCTTCGCGTCGCGGATCAAGGGCAGCGCTTCGGCAGCGGAAACGTGAACGATATGCACGTGGACATCGAACTCCTCGCTGAGCCGGATCATCAGGGCGATTGCGTCGGTCTCCCATTTGGCTGGGCGAGAGGCGAGGTAGGCGGCGTAGCTGCGTGGATCCGTTACGTGTTGACGTGTTACGTGTTGCGTGTTGGCGATCTCCAACTCGCAATGCACCAGCAGCTTGGCATCGTTCTTCTTCAGGATCGGCAGTGCCTTGCGCAGATCCGCTTCGGTGACGTTCGGAAAATCATCGATGCCCGAGTGCGTGAGGAAGGCCTTGATGCCGAAGACGCCTGCGTTGAGCAATGCATCCAAGTCATTGATATTGCTGGGGATCACGCCGCCGTAGAACCCGACGTTGACGTGCAGTTTTCCTTTCGCGGCTTCGAGCTTGATGCGCAATGCTTCGGCCGTCGTGGTCACCGGGCTCGCGTTCAGCGGCATCTCGATCATAGTCGTGATACCGCCAGCGGCCGCGGCTTTCGTGGCGGTTTCAAATCCCTCCCACTCCGTGCGACCCGGCTCGTTGATGTGTACGTGCGCATCGATCACACCGGGCATGATCACCCTGTCGCCGACGCTTTCGAAGGGGATGTCCATGCGCTCGACACGGCCACTGAGAACCTCCTTGATCTTGCCGTCAGCTATGATCACGGTCGCGTCGATCATTCCGGTCGGAGTGATCACTCGTTTGCTATGCAGGGCGTAGAGATCCATCGGCAATTACAGATCGCTTCGTCGCAGGGCCTCCTCGCGATGACGACAAAGAGGGTACGTCATCGCGAACCCCGCCTCGGGGTGAAGCGATCCATCATTCGCGTGAATGCCGTGTTGGGACATCATTCTGTTTTGGCACCCTGCAATATCCACCGTTTCAAAATGGTGCGCTCCTCGTCCGTCATCCCTGTCTGGTTGCCTTGGGGCATCGTCTTCGTGCGCACCGCGCGGGTCATGATCTTGTCGGCCATGGCCTTGATCTGCTCCGGGGTATCGTACATCACACCGTTCGGCGCAGCGGTCCACTGGTCGTCCGTGGGGCTGGCACTGTGGCATTGCACGCAACGGGCTTGGATCACGGCGTTGGCTTCCTCGAAGCTAGCAGGTATCGTGGCATCCAGCGAATCCTCGAAGGCGGGTGAGATGGCCACGCTCATGAAGACCAGGGCGAGGATGCTCAGGATCAGCACCCACGTCCGCTTCACACCGCGATCCAGCAGGTTCCAGTAATGCTTGATGCCCATGCTGGCCACAACCATCACCATCAGGACCACCCAGTTCCAGCTGTGCCCAAAGGTGCTCGGGAAATGGTTGCTGATCATGATGAAGACCACCGGCAGCGTGAGGTAGTTGTTGTGCAGGCTGCGCTGACCGGCCTTCTTGCCAAGCGTTTCATCCAATGGCTGGCCGGTCTTCGCGGCGCGCACCAAGGCTTTCTGGCTGGGTATGATGGTGAAGAACACGTTGCCCACCATGATCGTCCCGATGACGGCGCCGACGTGGATGAACGCCGCGCGACCGCTGAGCAGATGCGTGAGCGCATAGGTGATCACACCGAGGATCACCATGCCGACCAACGCGAAAAGATCCTGCCGCAGGATCAGCTTCGAACTGCACATCCGGTCGTAGATCACATAGCCGAGGATCAACGAACCGACGCCGATGCCAACGGCCGCTGCACTGGACAAGTCCGCGACCGTGGGGTCGATCATGAACGACCGTGCATCGGCGTAGTACACGACGAAGAGTAGTGCGAAGCCGCTCAGCCAGGTGAAGTAGGCCTCGTATTTGAACCAGTGCAGGTGCGCGGGGATCACCTTCGGCGCCACTTTGTACTTCTCCACGTAGTAGAAGCCGCCGCCATGGATCGCCCAGAGGTTGCCGGCCAGTTCATCGCGTAGACCTTCCGTGCGATTGAGGTTGTTCTCTAGAAAGATGAAGTAGAACGACGCACCGATCCACATG
>JANNYL010000697.1:0-20643 GCA_031410075.1 Flavobacteriales bacterium | reverse complement strand
GACATGGACAACGACGGCGACCTGGACATCGTGGCAACATGCAACGGCGGAGCGGCGTGGTGCGCCAATGTGGGCGGCGGTGCGTTCGGCGCCACTTCCAACATCGTGAGCAGTGCGGGTGCTTGGTACAATGGGCTGGCGCTGACCGACCTGGACAACGACCTCGACCTGGATGTGGTGCTTTCCACCCCCACATCGTCCAACACGTCGAATGAAGTGCATCGCGTGGACAATCTGGGTACCGGGGTCTTCGGCGCCGTGATCACCATCGATACCGACCTCTGGAGCAGTACCGACGGCGTTCTGGCAGGCGACATGAACGGTGATGGTTTCGATGATGTGATCGTCATCGGCCGCGCCTTTACCAGCAACGTCGAACAGCCGCGCATATACATGAACGACGGCGCGGGCGGCCTAACAGCGCCTGTGGTCCTTCCCGCCGAAGGACCGAAGTTCGGCACCTGCCATGATCTGGACCAGGATGGCGACCTCGATCTGGCCTTCTGTGAGATCTGGCGCATGAACTGGATCGCGAACGATGGCACCGGCACGTTCCAGGATGCCGGTACGATCTACGCCTACCATGGCTTCGTCAACTCCGGACAAGTGGTCGATATGGATGGGGATGGCGACAACGATGTAGCGCTCTGCATGACAGGGGGAGCGGTCTGGTTGGAGAACGATGGCGAGCAGGTCTTCGATACTGTACACTACTTCATGCCCGCCACGCGCGAATACGGACAGTCGATGTTCGTGGCCGATATGGATCAGGACGCTGTGTTGGACGTGGTGATCGCTTATACCGGGCCCGATAAGGTGTGCTGGTTCAAAGGGTTGGGCGGTGGTGCCTTCGCACCGCGGCAATGGCTGCCAGACACCTATGGTCCACCGCGCGAGATCATTCCGGCCGATGTGGACAGCGATGGCGACTTGGACGTCATCGGCATTATGGAGTACTACTTCCAAGGTGTGCGTTGGATCAACACGGGCGGTGGCACTTTTACCGTTCCCACCTATCCGCAGGTTTCCCCGTATATATCGCCGATCGAGCGGGTATTCGCCGTGGACATGGACTTGGATGGCGACCCGGATCCCGTATTTGCCGCACCCTCGCCCGAACGCGCTGTTTGGGTGGAGAACGACGGGTTTGACGGGCCCTGGGTCACCTATAACGTTTCACTGAATGTCGCCGACGCAAGTACACTGGCCCTTGGAGACATCGATCAAGATGGCGATCCAGATGCAGTGCTCGAACGGCTCAGCGACCACGCGGTGATCGCCCGTCGCAATGATGGCACCGGCGGATTCGCGCCCGCGTACACGGTGCTATCCGGCGGGTCCAACGACATAAAGTACATGCGGCTGGAGGACCTTAACGTGGATGGCCTTCCGGACCTGCTGATCCAATATGAGTACCCCAGCATCGTATTGGCATGGGCACGGAGCCTGGGGGGCGGTTCCTTCGCCGCTCCGGTGACCTTGCTTACCGGATCGTTGGACTGGTCGCGGTCCATGATCACCGGTGACATCGATGGCGACAACGACCCCGATGTGGTTTACACGGACTTCCTCCCCTTCCAGCAATTGTTCTGGTTGGGTAACGAACAGATCTCGACCTCCATGGAGGCGTCATCCCAAACCACCCAAGATCAGCGGCCCTGGAACGCTGTGGCCCTATCGAGCGATCGTTGGTTGATCGAGCACGATGCACCGTTACCACCGAACGCCAACGTGGTGGTAACAGATATGCAAGGCCGTTCCGCACTTCAGGTGCCATTGAACCATTCCACGCGTACCGTGATCGATGTGGGTGGACTACCAGCGGGCCTCTATTTGCTGCACATGGTACAAGATGATGGGGGGTGGCCAGCGGTCAAGCTGGTTAAGCCCTGATCATGTTTTTTTCTCCCGCATGGTCTCCGCCTCGGGACCCTGGGCTAGATTATGCAACATAGGATCCTCCTCGAGAGACCTTACGGGAGGGAAGGGCCTTCTTCTTCGCACCGTAGCTGCCTTGGGGTATGTGCTTGGGCCATCAAACGCACTCGATCTCAATGAGGCTTACGAGTGAAAATTTGGGTGGCTAGATGAAGGGAGTCTGAAGGAGGGAGCACGGACAACTCGCGTATTCATCGCTGATCTTCTTACTTTTCCCAAGCTACATCCTAACCCATACATCGATCATGCGCAGCATAATTATTCAACCACTACTAGCTGTATCCATTGTGTTCAGTGCCCTATCATGCGATTCCAATGATGATGACAACGTAGTGCCTACTAGTGGAAATAATGGCGGTGGCGGTGGAACGCTCAGCTTGACGACCTCTATGAGCAGCCAGTTCGCACTCGATGGCACGACTATTCCCTTCTCAGTTTCCACGAACACCGTTGCGGCCTCCTTCAACCATCAATTGCTCGCCATCCAACCAGATATATCTACAGAAGAGTATGGTGCTGGCTTCATGAACAGCACTTACACGCAGACCTACTTCTCCATTAGGTTGGGCACGCTGAACTACATAGGTACAGCCACTCCTCCGACGCAAGCCGAAGGCATGGCTTATTTCGCGGTAGGTGCGCGCAACTACGATGCACCTTCGGGTACGATCTCTGGGGCCGCGATCTCGTGGTGGGACGGGAATAACGAAGAGTGGTCCACCAACTGCGGAACCGGGTCGCAAAGCGGCTCCGCTTTCAACATCACCGAAGTCCTATGGCATGATTACGGGAGCGGGCTCACTTACATCAAAGCAAAGGGTACGTTCAATTGCAAACTCTATAAGTGCACCGGATCAGGTATGAAAACCGTGACCGCGGGAACGTTTGTTCTAGAGTTTTCAAATCACTGACAGCTACTGACCCCACTCTGGAGCGAGCACCTTCGCTTGTGCCTTGTGCCAAAACGCAACTGCCGACACACGTGCGTGTATGCAAGCACGAGCTGCAACTATCTTCGGAACAGTGTTACAAGACCAGATCACCTCTGATGGAACAGCATCGGAACGACTGAATGCATGGCAAGTGATCGGGGGCATAGTGCTGATCAAGCTCATGTTGGTCTATCCAATGGAGAACGCTCTACTGCCTGAGCGGGTGATCATCGAGCAGTCGCGAATATGGCTTTGGGATGGTGGGTAGCCCCCATTTGGCGCGCACGTCCTTCCCTCGTGCCTTGAGCTTACAGACTGCTGCCGGCATACAAGCATTGACACTCGCGCGAGGAAGAGGGTTCACAGCCACTACACAAAAAGCCGAGCGAGAACTAGCGTGACTGCTGGTGTCGATCGGTGCAACGGAACGAGCGGCACGGCGAACTGACGCTGTCATTCTACATTGGCATCTATGTTCCACTTCCGTACCTGCCGGCGCAAAAACAATTTGCTCATTCGTTCGCGCGCGAAGCAGGTTTTGCTCGTCCAATTGCTGGTCCTATGCCTGTGCTCCGGCTGCCTCAGCACTCGGCGAGCTGGGCGCATCGTTTATGAACGGCTCCAGGAGAACCCGCCTTCTGTGGCGGAAGTGAAGAAGGACTATCTCGATGTCCGTTCCAGCAAGCTGGTCTGGCTGGATACGCATTCGCGCACGCGCACGATACGGTCCTGGTGTGTGCCGGCGATCTTGTACTGGGGCTGGGGCAAGACGATCTCCTGCGACATCAATCCTTCGGTGCCATTGGACATTCTCACCGAACAGATCCAGCACTACGCGGATTCGGTGGGCCTCCAGGAAAGGCTCCAAGGCGGAACGTTGGAGCTGACGATCGATAACATGCCCTCCCGATTCATCTACAACAGTGAGGAAACCATCGTGTTCCTCGTATTCGCGTACCTGACCACTTCATTGGAAACCCTCGGTCCCGACGGAGAGGATCTGGTGGTAACGTGGACGATAAATCGGGATGGCACCAACCTGAGGACCGGTACGATCACGATCCCCAACAACGATCCCGGCGCAGGCAACGTATTCAGTTCCACCAGACGATTCTTGCGTTCCTATGTTGACCAATACAAGGACCAGGTACGGCGCCTGGGCAGGCGAATGATGGACCAGTTGGTCATGGAGCTCTGAACCGATCCGCTGGTAGAAGGCCGAAGTCACAGGGTGGTACACTGCGAACAAACGGTGCAACTTGCAGCCATGTTCCGTTCGCACCACAACCTCCGCACGAGTTCCGCACTGCTCTGCGTTGCGCTCTTCAACGTACTGCCCGCACAGAATACAGATAGCCTATGGGCCGTGTGGAACAATACTTCCGCAGCGGACAGCACGCGCATGCAGGCACTCGGTAAGCTGGCATGGGCCAATATGTTTTCAAAGGCAGACAGCGCCTTGTCGCTCGCCATGCTTTTGTACGATGAAGCTACTGCCAAGCAGGACCGCAAGTATCAGTCACTTGCCTTGAACCACGAAGGGGTGGCGTACAGCGTGCTCGGCAACTACTACGCTGCCCAATTGAGCTACCAGCAGATGTTGGAACTGAGCGAAAGCATGGGCGACCGTAAAGGAGTGGGTGGAGCGCACATCAACCTGGGTGTGATCTTCCAGGAACAGGGCGACAATTTGAAAGCGCTTGACCACTACAGCAAAAGCGTTGAAGTGTTCGAAGCGCTCGGCGATGCACGATCATTGGCCAGTGTGTACAACAACATCGGAGGTGTGTACAACGAACTGGGCGACACCGCGCAAGCCTTCGCCTACATGCGCAAGAGCATGGCCATTCACAAAGAGAGCGACAACCAACGCGCATACAGCGGCGCCATTGGCAACCTGGGGTTGGTATACATGGAGCAAGGCCTGTTCGCGCAAGCCATCGCGCTCTTCAACGAAAGCCTGTCGCTCAAGGAAAGCATGGGTGACAAAGGCGGCACGGCAAAGACACTGCATGATCTTGGAGAACTGCTGCGCAGACAGGGGAAACTGGACAGTGCCATGGTCTGCTTCCAGCGCAGCCGCGACTTGCGCGCGGCTTTGGGCGATGAACAAGGTCTTGCCTCCAGTGCCGTAAGCATGGGCTTCCTGAGCATGGACAAAGGCGAACTCACGGAAGCGGTGGAGCAGTGCGCTGAAGGCTTTGCGCTGTCGCGCGACCTGGGCTTGCGATCACAGGAACGCAACGCGTGCGACTGCTTGTACAAAGCGTACAAAGCTCTCGGGCGCGGAAGCGATGCGCTGATCTACCACGAACGCTACACCGCCTTGGGCGACAGCTTGCGCAGCGGTGAGGTGGAGAAGCAATTGCAGCGATTGGAGTTCAAACGGAAGGTGCTTGCCGACAGCCTGGTGCAGGTGGAAACGGAATTGCGCAAGCGGTTGGAGGCCGAACAGGGAACCAGCAGTTTGCGCAGAACGATGCTGTGGGGAGGTGGGTTGGCGGTACCGGTCATCGCCATCGCCGCTGCCGTTCGCAGGCGGCGCGCGCGCAGGAAGCAGGCATGACTTTTTGAGCACCCACGGACTCACCGGGGCATATCCGCGGCCCTACCGAACGAACCGGAACATCCTATCGTTGATGCGAGCCATGTACACGCCGTGGGCGGTATTGGCCAACAAGCAGTCGTGATCAGAACCGATGAATTCGGTCGAGAACACCACTCGCCCCGATGCATCTGATACGGTGATCGTAGAGCGACCTTGGAGGCCCCGAACATGAAGAGTGGCATCGGCCGTTGAAAACGAAAGGTTGATCCCTTGCGCAGCGTTGGGCATAATACCGGTGCTGTACCAATCGAACGGATAAGAGATCGTAGAACATCCTTGTGCGTTGGTCAGCTGCACGGTATAGGTGCCGTTCTCTGCGGGGTCGTAATAGGCATCGGTCGCTCCAAGAACAAGGCTACCGTTCAAGAACCACTGGTACGTGCCGGGCAACGGGCACCACAGCCCATCCACCGTAAGTGCGATGTATGGCAACGGGGCGATCTCATTGTCCACATGGAAAGTCGAGAGCGCACACGAAGTATCACCAACTGTACGGAACACGTAGTCGCCAGAGTCCAAAGCCAGCGCTGAAACAGCAAGCACCGTGTCGGTTGCTCCAAGGATCGCGATGCCGTTCTGGTACCATTGGTATTCGCTCATGTTGCCTTCCGGGTCGGCCGTGAGAACGAGATCACCATCGCACCAACTGCCCTCGCTGGTGATCGGTGCTCCCGCGGAGCCTATCGTACTGATCGAAAGTTCGTCCATAAGGAAATAGGCAAGCCAAGTAGAGCTCACACTCGGATAGTCCGTTGGGAGAAAACAAGGCGAACCGATAATGATCGCTTGAATGTCCGTTACCGGTGTGAGGGTCGCCGTGATCAAGTTCCACTCATTGGCGGGCGTATAGGAGGCATGACCGATCTCGACCCACCCCGCCTCTTCCGGGCATAATGTGGCATTGATCGGCCAGGCCGGGCATGTACTGGATCCGTAAATGGTCACATCCACTTCCGTTACCTGCAATAGAGTGGTTGTTTGGAGGAAGTTGTCGACCATCACGGCGGACTCGTACATACGGAGATCATAGATCTGGCCGGACAACAGGGGTTGCAGGAGGCAGCCACCGATGTACTCCCGGTAGTCGGAGCAGAAATAACCTCCAACACAACCGCTTCCACTACCGGGCAGAGGTTGTTGGATGAAAGTCGGCATGTAGCCCTCCGTCCGGAAATAGTCAGCAGTGGAATTGGTTGCGGAACGCCAAACCGCGGCGCAGTCCATTTGGCTGAACGACGTGGGGATGCACTCATGGTCCTCGAACGAGGGGTTCGGCAATATGTCGAACAGCTGCACTGGCACTAGCCCACAAACACAATCCAAGGTGTCGTTCAGGTCGATGAGCCCGTCCGCATCGTCGTCGACACCGTTGGTGCAGATCTCCTGGGCGGCCAATGTTCCCATGAAGGCCCATGACAGGCAGAAGAGAGCGCGTTGGAGTTCCATGCGATTCGGTTGAGGAACGAATCTACGATCCTGCGCTGTTGATGATGCGAGCTGTGCTGACACGCAAGAATTTCTCCCTTCCGCGTGCACTTCCGGTCCGGCGCACTCGCGGTTCAAGCGAATACCGAAGCCCGATCAAAAAAAAGGATCACAGATCGAACGCCGCGATCACCATCAATGGGGCCTGGAATACGGTGGCCGTACTGGTGGTCTTTGTAGTCTCATCATCAATGGGCGGATATTCAGGTGCCTGTGATGTTGCCGAACGTCGGGAGGTGCTTACCACACGGTCGAATGCGAAGCTTGATTCGGTAAGAATGCTGAATCGCGGACTGATCCGGAAGCGAACGCCAGCAACAGGGGCAACGGCCCAATGCTCCTCGGTGCTTTGCGAGCTGAAGCGATAGCCGCCATTACTGTAGTCCCAATCGCTCTGGTTATTCACCCAAGCTGGCCGCAGATCCACACCATAGAACACCTGCCACTTGCGTGTGATCTCTTGAACTCTTTCCCACCCCAAACGAACAGAGATACTCGATGACCTGACATGATAGGTTTCTCCAGGCAGGCTATTGAACCAAGTCGCAGGTCGCTCGACATCCGAAGCATCTACTCCGATACCAAAACGCAAATTGGAACGGCGGAGATGGTACCGATAGGAGAACATGTATGTGGGTGTGTAGAAGTCCCCACCAAACTCATTCGCACCGGGATTGTAGAAAAACTGGCGCACGAACCGGGTCATTTCCAAACCGAGCTCATGCCGACGGTGCCGGTGAACTGTAGTATCAGATTGCGCATTGCACCCAAAGGCCGCGATGCAGGCAATTGCAGCAATGAAAGAACGGATGTACATGGTGAAAAGATCTTATGGTTGGTTGAAATGTAAGGATCCTGAACAAGGGTTGCACAAGGTTGTTGCACAGCCTTCCCCCGCAACAGCGTTACCGACCATAGCGCCACGGATCGTTCATCATGTTCGGCGTAGCAGCAGGTTGTTGTACGAAGAGTGACCCAACGAAGCGGAGAAATCCGCATGCCGGGGGATCATCTTCCTCCCCAACTTCGCCGCACACCGATGGCCCGCACAGTACGGACTTCATTTTTTGCGCAATTGCCAGAGAAACTGGCACAACCCCGCATACAGCAGCTTATGGTCCTGCTGTGCGCGTTCGGGCTTTACGCCAACACGCTCAACCACCAATTCGCGTTGGATGACGGTCTGGTGTTGAGCGACAACGTGATCGTTCAAAAGGGGATCCGTGGCATTCCAGAGATCCTCACGAAAGACAGCTTCTTCGGTTCCATCGGAGAGTCCGCCTACCTGAGCGGCGGGCGCTATCGTCCGCTCCCGTTGATCACCTACGCGATCGAAGTGTCGTTCTTCGGATCGAAGCCCGGCGTGCATCATTTGGTGAACGTGCTGCTCTATGCGTTGACCGGTCTCGTGCTGCTTCGCTTGTTGCGGCGTTCCGTATTTCCCGATCATCCGATGGCCGCGTTCGCTGCCACCCTGCTGTTCATCTTTCATCCTATCCACACGGAAGTGGTGGCCAACATCAAGAGCCGGGATGAACTGCTCTCGCTGCTCTTCCTCTTGCTGACGCTCCACTATCTTCTTGTGCATCACAACCGCGCGGTTCCAGCGTCCGCGGCCTCTGGACCTCCTCGTGGAAAACAAAAAACCGCTTCCAGAACAGGAACTGGTTCCGGAGGGAACAGTGCGTTGATAAGCGCCTGCCTCTTTTTCACCTTGGCGCTTTTGAGCAAGGAGAACGGTATTGTCTTCCTGTTGATCGTGCCGCTGACGATCCATTTCTTCACTCCGCTATCGTTGGTGAGAGCGATGCGCGCTTCGTTGCCGATCGTTCTCCTTACAGGAGCTTATCTCGCTCTGCGTTTCGTATTGTTGGGTACACAGAGCAAAGAAGTTATGGAGGTAATGGACAACCCCTATCTGTTGGCCACCGCACCAGAAAAGATCGCCACCATCCTGTTCGTGTTCTTGAAATACATCGGGCTGTTGTTCGTGCCACACCCGCTGACCTTCGACTACTCGTTCAACCAGATCCCTTATCGCGGGTTCGGTGATCCGTGGGTGATCACTTCCAGCATCGTGTTGTTGGGCATGTTGTTGGTGGTGGTTCGTGGGTTCTGGAAGAAAGACGTACTGGCTTGGTGCGTGGTCTTCTTTCTTGCCACGGTCATGCTCGTTTCTGGGCTGTTCTTCAACATCGGCGCGCCCATGGCGGAACGTTTCATGTACCAGGCTTCAGTTCCGTTCATCATCGCCTTGGTGGAGTGTGGCCGTCGTTCGTGGGTCAGTTCTCGAACGCGTGCGATCCACATCGTTCCGGTCGGCACCACTGCGTTGGTCGTGCTTGCACTCTCGGCTTCAGCATTCAAAACCGTTTCGCGCAACAAAGCTTGGCGCACAAGTGACGATCTGTTCCTGCACGATCTGACCACTTCCACCAACAGCGCACGAGCGAACACCTACGCTGGGATCGCTTGGATCCATCTCTGCGATGCAACGAACGATCCGGCAGAAAAACGCTCACGCGTGAACAAGGCGATCGCGCTTTTCAGGAGATCGGAGTCCATCAAGCCAATGTACACGCCGAACTTCCTGAACCTGGGTGCCGCCTACTCGCGACTCGATGACCTGCGCAGTGCGGAGGCCGCATGGGACACGGCGCGCTCGCTGGATCCGAACAGCACATTGCTCAAGCAATACGAACAATACCTGTTCGATCTGTACTACCGCAGCGGCCTGAAGGCTGGTGTGGACCGTGACAATGCAAAAGCGATCGCTGACCTGCGGAAGGCGGTGAGGTACGGCTCGTTGAAAGTGGATGCGTGGTACAATTTGGGCGGTGCGTATTTCACGACTGGGGACACGGCTGAGGCTCGCACGTGTTGGGAGCGCACCCTGCAACTGGATCCACGGAACATGGCAGCCCAACAAGGCTTGGCAGCGTTGCGTCGTTGACCTCGGCTCATCCGGACCTGTCGAAAGTCATGTTCGGTCCAAAGCCTGGACCCTACTTTCGAAAACAAACCATTGGATCATGCGTCACCTGCTTCTATCCCTCTTGTTCTTCTGCGTCTTGAGTCCTGCGATACGCGCCCAAGACCCTGCACCCGGTGCGGTGGTTGATGCCATGGTAACAGTGCGGATCGATGGGTTCAACGATGCCGGTTTGGCACGCATAGCAGCCCGTATTGGCAAGGAAGCGAACATGAATCTGGAATATTCCTGCGTTCGGTCCGGTATCGTGGTGCTGCACATTCGGCCAGTTCAGGTGAGCGAAAAAGCGGATGTGATGGCGTTGGTGAAGCGCATCTTGCACGAGGCCGACATCAAAGGGGCCATCGATTTTCTGGACATCCACGTGGAGCAGACTGGCGGCAACAAGTGCTGACGGCCCTCGGGCTTAGAGTGGGACTTGCTGATCAGCAAGGGCGGTAACCCGGTGATCGGCTCGCGGGGGCCGGAATGACCGTAGGCTGGGCCGAGGTTACTTTGGCCGCATGCTATCCAAGAGCAATCGACTTACACTGTGGATCCTGATCGCCATGGTGATCGGCATCGCTGTGGGCTACACCATGCATACCAGCATGGAAGAAGGTGCTCGCAAGGATGTCGCCGACAACCTCAAGCTCCTCACCGATATCTTCCTGCGACTGGTCAAGATGATCATCGCGCCGCTGGTGTTCAGCACGTTGGTGGTGGGCATCGCCAAGCTGGGCGATATGAAGACCGTAGGGCGCGTGGGTGGCCGTGCGCTGTTGTGGTTCATCAGTGCGTCGTTGGTGTCGTTGGTGCTGGGCATGTTGCTGGTGAACTTCCTGGAGCCCGGAGTTGGCCTGAACCTGAAGGCCGATGCTTCTGCCGCTGCCGAGTTCGCTGGAAAGGCCCAGGGCTTTACGATCAAGACCTTCATTGAGCACCTCTTTCCGAAGAGCGTTGTGGAGGCGATGGCCACCAACGAAGTATTGCAGATCGTCGTGTTCAGCATCTTCTTCGGCGTGGCCTGCGCGAGCATTGGCGATTATGCCATGCCGGTGGTCAGGCTTCTGGAAAGCGTTTCGCACGTGATCCTCAAAATGGTCGGGTACGTTATGAACTTCGCTCCGCTCGGTGTGTTCGGCGCTATCGCCGCGGTGATCGCGATCTACGGTTTGGACATCCTCCAGACCTACGCCTTTTACATCGGCCAGTTCTACATCGGCTTGGCCATCCTCTGGGTGATCCTGATCGGTGTAGGCTTCATCTTCCTCGGCCACCGCATGAAGGAGCTCATGCGTCGCATCATACAACCGGTCACCATCGCCTTCAGCACCACCAGCAGCGAAGCCGTGATGCCGAAGTTGATGGAAGAGCTCGAACGCTTCGGCTGCAAACCCAAGGTGGTGAGTTTCGTACTGCCACTGGGCTACAGCTTCAACCTGGATGGCAGCATGATGTACATGACCTTCGCCAGCCTCTTCATCGCCCAGGTCTATGGCGTTCACATGCCGATCGGTGCGCAGCTCACCATGTTGCTTACGCTTATGCTGACGAGCAAAGGCATTGCTGGTGTGCCGCGTGCATCATTGGTGGTGGTGGCCGCAACGCTCGGCATGTTCGGCATACCCATCGAAGGCATCGCGCTGATACTACCGATCGATCACTTCTGCGACATGGGAAGAAGCGCTACCAATGTGGTGGGCAATGCGATCGCTACCAGTGTGGTGAGCAAGTGGGAAGGTGAGTTGGGGCACTAGGTCGGTGCCGCTGTCCACTATTACTTGGTGTAAAGCACGATCTCGAATTCCGGCTTGAGCTTGGCGAAGGTCTTGTCCGCAGTGATCAGTGGAATGCCCAGATGAATGGCCGTGGCGGCGATCACCGCGTCCGGCAACTTTAAGCGATATCGTTTGCGGATGTCAACTGCCAGATCCTGGATGGAGCGATGGATCTCTTCCAGATGGCACCGTTCGAGGAACCGCTGCACTTGAGCCAAGTGGCCATTGTCCTTGCCGTGGTAAACCATCGCCTCCATGCGTACCATGGCACTGGCCACCACATCACGGCCCTTCAACAATTCGTGGACGGAAGCGTCGCCTCCGAGCACGTAGAGCAGAATGTTCGTATCAATTGCGACACGCTCATTCCTCATCGCGGAGCGCGCGTTGGAACTTCACCGGGTCGGTATGCAAGGGTGCTGTGCCAAGGAGATCGCTGAAATCCGCCCCTTTTGACCGGCGGCGCGAACGTTGCACCGCATCCTTCATAATGCTGCGCACCCGGCTTTTAGTGGTCCGCTTGGTGATGGTGTGGGTCATGAGCTAACAGTTGTCCAAATATAAGCCGAGTGCCCGCACCGGTTTGCTAGCTCAAGGCACAAGCGAAGTCTCTCGCGCAAGAACGTAGGCTTTCGACATCGCCGGATCTCAGGCCCTTGGAACTACGATGGGCTACAGCTTCAATCTGGACGGCAGCATGATGTACATGACCTTCGCCAGCCTCTTCATCGCGCAGGTATACGGCGTTCACATGCCGATCGGTGCGCAGCTCACCATGCTCCTTACCCTCATGCTCACGAGCAAAGGAATTGCGGGCGTCCCCCGTGCATCATTGGTGGTGGTGGCCGCAACACTCGGCATGTTCGGCATTCCCATCGAAGGCATCGCGCTGATCCTGCCGATCGATCACTTCTGCGACATGGGAAGAAGCGCGACGAACGTGGTGGGGAATGCGATCGCTACCAGTGTGGTGAGCAAGTGGGAGGGGGAACTAGGGCACTAGCCTACGAGTCACAACAACCACCCCGGCATCACTCCCAACACCAACACCGCGATACCGCAGAGCGAGATCACCAGCAAGTTGGAGGGGGCAACCACGAGTACCGAGTCGTTCTCCGAAGCCGTAAAAGCTTCGCGGATCACAACGGCATAGTAGTAGATGCCCACAAGCGCCATTACCACGGCAAAAACAGTAAGGCCGATCTGGCCAGCACCCAAGGCCAACATGAACACGTTCACTTTGGCGAAGAAGCCTGCGAACGGAGGAATGCCCGCCAAGGAAAGCATCATCACCAAGAGCATAACGCCGATCCACGGTTGGTTGCGGAACAGGCCACGGAAAATGCGGATATGCTCGTCGCCGTTCGCTGCGCGCTTGGCCACCGTGAAGACGATGAACAGGCCAACGGTTGCCAACGCATAGGTGAACGTATAATAGAACAGCACGCTCGGTGTGTTCGCGCTGTTGGACAGGATCGCCATCAACAAGAAGCCGCTGTGAGCAATGCTGCTATAGGCCATCAAGCGCTTGAAATGACTCTGGCGCAAGGCCGTGATGTTGCCTACCAACAGCGTGACGATCGCGATCGCCAGCAGCGCTTTCCCAACTGCGGGCGGCATGCCGATCATGGTAACGAAGCGGTACAGTGCTGCGAACGCGGCCATCTTCACCACGGTGGCCATGAAGGTGGTTACGAGTGTAGGGGCGCCTTCGTAAACATCGGGACTCCAGAAGTGGAACGGCACAGCGGCCACCTTGAAGGTCATACCCACGATCACGAAGAAGCAACCGAGCAGGAAGAGGATGTTGGTGCCTGAAGTCGCGGCCATGGCCATCACTTTCGGTAACTCGAACGAAGCGCAGACGCCATAGATCAGCGCGATACCCATCAGCAGAAATGCGCTCGCGAACGAACCCAACAGGAAATACTTGAAGCTCGCCTCGCCACTTCGCATGCTATTGCGTTTGCCACCAGCCAGGATGTAAAGCGGTATGCTCAGGATCTCAACGCCCAGGAACAGAGACAACAAATTGGTGTAGCTCACCATCATCAGTGCGCCGGTAACGCTGAAGACCATCAACGCGAATTGCTCGGCGACGTTCTTCTCCTCGTTGGCGTAGTAATCGATCCCGAAGATGAAGATGAGGATGGTGATCACCAGCAGACCGATGCTGAACGAAATGCCCATCGCATCGAACGAAAGCATGTTCGCGAACTGCGTAACATTGATGTACTGCTTGTCCATCACAAAGAGCACAATGGCCCCAAGCAGTCCCAGAATACCAACGGGTGCCAAGAGTTTCTTACCGCCGAACAAGCCGAGATACAGCAGGATCACGCCCAGAACCGAAGTGAGGATCAATGCGCTCATATCAGTTCAGCACACTTAGAAGTTGTTGCACCGGTGCCTCCAGCAAGTGGAGGATCGGCGCGGGATAAAAACCGAGAACCAAGGTGATGGCGATCAAGGGGACCAAGAAGAGGTGATCATCCCGATCAGCATCCACAGCGACCAAGGTCTTGTTTTCCGGCCCGAGCATCACACGTTGGAAAGCGTACAGCATATACACCGCTCCAAGGATGATCGTTAAGACTGCAGCGAGGGCCATCCAGCCACCGTTCTCCAATTGCCAAAGGCCGTTGAACATGAGCCACTCGCCCACGAAACTTTGCGTCAAAGGAAGCGCCACTGCGTTGATCAGCACCAGGAAGAACAGCGCCGCTAGTCGCGGAGTTTGCAACTTCATGCCGCCCATTTTCGATAGGTCGGTTGTTCCTGCACGGCGCTGCACGGCACCCACGATGTAGAGCATGCTCACCACGAGCACCGCGTGCGCGAAGGCTTGATAGAGGGAACCGCTGATCCCGTATGTGTTCCACGCGAAGAGACCTGCGCAGAGAATGCCCACGTGGCTGAGGGAGGAATACGCGACCAGTCGTTTCAGGTCCGTTTGGCGGAAAGCGATCCAGCCCGCGTAGAGAGCACCGATGATGCTCATCCAGATCACTGTGCTACGCCAGAACTCAACTCCTTCCGGTACGATGGGGAAAACAAAACGCAGGATCCCGAACAGGCCCATCTTCAGCAGCACGCCTCCGAGCGTCATGGTGCCTTGTAGTGGAGCCATCGTGTACGTATCCGGCTGCCAGCTGTGGAAAGGGAAGATCGGCAGCTTCACCGCGAAGGCCAGGAAGAGCGCCCAGAACAACCACACTTGCACATCGTACGGAAGATGCAATGCATGCAACGCGGTGAAGTCGGCACTGTGCGAAGGCTCTTGCACCACGCAGTAGGCAATGCCGAACAGCAGCGCCAATCCACCGAACAGGGTGTAGATGAAAAAGCGCATCGTGATCGCGCGCCGGTTCGCACCACCCCAGAACAGCAACAAGAAGAACAAGGGCAACAACGAAAGCTCGTAGAAGATGTAGAACAGGAACGCGTTCTGCGACATGAACACACCGAAGAGCGCGCTCTGCGTGAAGAGCAGCAACGCGTTCACCACGGCCGGGTTCTCATAGGTCTCCTTCGCCCCAGCGGCGATGATGAAGGGGAAGATCACGGCGGTGAGCAGCAGCATCAATAAGCCGATGCCGTCATATCCCAGTTTGAAATTCAGGCCCCATTGTGGTATCCAACTATGCTCGAGCGTAACCACTTCAGAGCCGGGCATCAGCCATAGCGCAACCACGATCACGGCACAAGCGATGGCGGAGATCAACGCGATCACAAGAGAATGAGCAGGGCGTGCCACCAGCAGCAAGGTGCCGGTCAGGAATGGGATGAGGAGCAGCGCGATCAGTATCATGTTACACGCTGTACAAGGTCCAAACCAGTAATACGATCATGCCCATCACCATCCCGAAGAGGTAGAAACTCATATTGCCGCTTTGGAAACGGCGCATCAGTTTTCCCAGCCGTTCGGTCGTGTGTCCGGAACCGATCATCAGTGGCGTCATGATCATGCGTTCACCGATGCTGAAGAAATGCTCACTGAGCCACTGGTAAGGCTTCTCGAAGAGCGAAGCATAGAGCTCATCGATCTTCCATTTGCGCGCGATCAACCGTTGGAAAGCAGGAAGATTTTCCGGATCCGGATCCAAGGTGGTCTTTTTACCGAATCGGTTCCACGCCAGCGCGATGGTTGCGAGGATCAGGCCAACGGTTATGGCCATCACGGTCCATTCCGTGGTTTCCGACAAGAACAAGTGTTCGCCACTGATGCCGTCCGCTGCGGTTTCCAAGTAGTGCTTCATGGGCTCATGGCCACCGAAGAGGTGCGGAAGGTTCAAGAAGCCGCCGAACACGCTCAGGACAGCGAGTACCATCAAAGGCACCGTCATTACCAACGGGCTTTCGTGCGCGTGCGTCCCGGTCTCCGAACCGGGACCACGATACGTTCCGAAGAACGTGAGGAACAACAAGCGGAACATATAGAAGCAGGTGAGCAACGACACCGCCATCGTGGCCACATAGAGCATCGGATGTTCCTGGTAAGCAGCCATCAGGATGGCGTCCTTGCTGAAGAAACCACTGAAGCCCGGAATGCCCGCGATCGCCAATGTGCCGATGAGGAAGGTGACGTAGGTGATCTTCGTTACGCCTTTCAAGCCTCCCATTTTGCGGATATCCTGCTCGCCACCCAACGCGTGGATCACACTGCCGGCACCGAGGAACAAGAGCGCCTTGAAGAACGCATGCGTCGTGACGTGGAACATCGCTGCACTGTATGCACCGAGGCCAAGCGCAACGAACATGAGACCCAATTGCGAAACGGTCGAATACGCCAGCACTTTCTTGATGTCGTTCTGGAACACACCAATGCTTGCGGTAAGCAACGAGGTGATCAAGCCGGTATAGAGGATCACATCCTGCGTGAACGGTGCCAGTGCGAAAAGCGCACTGCTGCGCACGATCAGGAAGATGCCCGCGGTCACCATGGTAGCAGCATGGATCAATGCACTCACCGGAGTTGGGCCTGCCATGGCATCCGGCAACCAGGTGAAGAGTGGCAGCTGCGCGCTCTTGCCGATCGCACCTACAAATAGCAACAGTGTGATCCCGGTGATGGTCTCCGTGGATAGCGTACCCGCCTTCGCCATCACTTCCGTGTAGTTCAAGGTGCCCAGAACGCTGAACAACCAGGCCAGTCCCAACACGAATCCGACATCACCGATGCGGTTCATTACGAAAGCCTTACGTGCGGCATAGTTGTACGCTGGCGTCTTGTACCAGAAGCCGATCAGCAGATAGCTGCACAGGCCCACGCCCTCCCAACCGATGAAGGTCATCACGAAATTGGCGCCCATCACCAGCAACAGCATGGCGAAAGTGAACAGGTTGAGCTGCGAGAAGAACGTGGCTACACGAGGATCATCGTGCATGTAGCCGATCGAGTACAAGTGGATCAGCGAACCGATGCCCGTGACGATCAGCATCATCGTGAGCGAGAGCGCATCGATCTGGAACGCGAACGGCACTTGCATTCCGCCGATGTTGATCCAGTCGAAGAGTTTGACGATGTGCGTTGCTCCTTCTGCCGGATGTTCCTGATGCATTCCTGCGCTGTGAAGCGCGTCAACCACTTCGTGACCAGCAAAAAGCACCACACTGCACACGAACGAAAGCACGATCATCAACGTGGCCAGCATCCCTGCTGAATTGCCCTTCAGCTTGCGACGCAGGATAGCCGTTACCACGGCACCGAAGAGCGGGAACGCCGGCACCAAAGCCGTAAGGAGATCCGTCTTCACCATTTCAACCGGTTGAGTTGGTTGATGTCGACGCTGTCCACGTTCCGTTTCATCATCACCAGGATCGCCAAGCCAACTGTGACTTCCGCAGCCGCAACGAGCATGATGAAGAACACGAAGACCTGTCCACTGGGGTCGCTGTGGTGTGCGCTGAAGGCCGTGAGCAACAGGTTCACGCTGTTGAACATCAACTCCAAGCACATGAGGATAATGATGGTGTTACGGCGGAACAAAACGCCCGCCATGCCAATGCTGAACAGGATGAAGCTGAGCACCACATAATGCTCAAGGGGTACGGTCCGTATGGCGGTGATCACATCGTTCATCGCACAATGTGTTCAGCTTGGTTCAGTCCCGCATAAGCCGAATCCCCCGTGGCCATTTGCTTGGCGGTGCTTTCCTTTTTGCCCAACATCACCGCTCCGATGATCGCGCTCAGGAACAGAACGCTACTTAATTCGAAGGGAACCAGGAAGTCGGTGAACAGGCTCATGCCCACACTTTTCACCAAACCAATTCCTCCGTCGTACCCGGCCGGAGTGGCAATGCCGATCCCGTTCTTGATCGCGCCCAACAACGTGAGCAGGAACATACCTCCAGCGGCAACCGCAGCGATGCGCGTGATCAAACTCTTCTGTGGCTCGCTGCTCTTGTTCAAGTTCAAGAGCATGATCACAAAGAGGAACAGGACCATGATGGCACCCGTGTACACGATGATATGCACCATGGCCAAGAACTGTGCATTGAGCAGGATGTAGTGCCCAGCAATGCTCAGGAAACACACGATCAGCGAGATCACACTGTTCACAGGGCTCTTCGCAGCTACCACGAACAGGGCGCTGATCACGGAGATCGTTGCGAAGAGGTAGAAGAGGTAGATCATCCGGCCGCGATCAGCGATTGTGTGAATATTGCCGCTGCTCCTTGAACTTGAGCACTTCCGGTGTTTGCCGCTTGCTCACATCCACACGCAGGCTTGGATCCAAGGGTTCCACCAACCATTCCTTGCCATACACGAATGGGCGACGCTGATAATCCGTTGGGACCAGTCGGTCAGTGAGAAAGATGGCTTCCTTGGGGCATGCGTCTTCGCAATCGCCACAGAAGATGCAGCGAAGCATGTTGATCTCATAGATGGAAGCGTACTTCTCCTCGCGGTAGAGCTTCTCCTCACCCTTCTTGCGTTCGTCGGCCACCATGGTGATCGCTTCTGCCGGGCAAGCCACTGCGCACAACCCGCAAGCGGTGCAACGTTCGCGGCCTTGGTCATCGCGCTTCAGCACGTGCATGCCGCGGTATACCTTGCTCATGGGGCGCAGTTCCTCGGGGTACTTCACCGTGGCCGCTTTTACCGTGAAGAAGTGCTTCAGCGTGATCATCATCCCCTTGGCGATGGCGGGCAGGTAAATGCGCTCCAACAGCGACATCTTCTTGTTGCTCACTTGGCGCGAGCGCTGCGTAAGCGGTTGCATCGCTGTGCTCATTTGAAGATGTACGGCTTGAGGTGATACCAGCCACCAGTGAGCAGGATGTTCAGGATGGCCAGCGGGATCAATTTCTTCCAGCCCAAGTTCATCAACTGATCATAGCGGAAACGTGGGAGCGTCCAACGGATCCACATGAAAACGAAAATGAAGAAGACGATCTTGCCGAAGAACATACCCGTGCCCAGGGCAGTCACCCACCACTCCGTGCGGCCGGCCTGATCAAAGAACGGAATGTCGTAACCGCCGAAGAAAAGCGTGGCCATCACGGCACTGCTGATAAACATGTTCACGTACTCCGCGAAGAGATAGAATCCCAGCTTCATGCTACTGAACTCCGTATGGTATCCGCCTACAAGTTCCGTTTCACATTCCGCCAGATCGAACGGCGCACGATTGCATTCAGCGAACGCACACACGATGAACAGTAGGAAGCCGAGCGGCTGGTACACAACGTTCCACAAGCCATCGAGCTGTTGATCCACGATACCACCAAGACTCAGCGTTCCCGTATGCAGCACCAGCGCAACGATGCTCAGGCCCATGGCGAGCTCGTAACTCACCATTTGCGAGGCCGCGCGAATAGCGCCCAGCAGTGCGAACTTGTTATTGCTGGCCCAGCCACCGAGCATGATGCCATAAACACCGATGCTCACCATGGCGAACACATACAGGATACCGATCTCGGGGTCGGCTGCTTGCATGTTCATGGTGAAGTCGCCAATGGTCAAGGTGCCCCCCCAGGGGATCACAACGCCCGTAAGAAGCGCTGTGGTCATCGCGATCGCAGGCCCCAGGAAGTAGAGCCAACGGTTCGCGTTCGCGGGCACGAAGTCTTCCTTCATGAACATCTTGCCGCCATCGGCAAGTGGTTGCAGAATACCGAACGGTCCGGCGCGATCCGGTCCGATACGATCCTGCATGAATGCCGCCACCTTGCGTTCCATGTAGGTTTCGTATGCCGCCACGCCAAGCGTGATGAGCAGCAGGACGGCGAGGAAGATGAAGACCGTGATCATCAGCGTTCGTTGAAGTTGAACGGTTCGATACCAGGATCATTCGGCGCAGCGGTAGTGAGCAGTTTCTGCTGCAACTTATTGGTGTAGTGTCCCTGGCTGATCACGCTGTGGCGATCGATCTTCCGGGGTCCTTCGATCGTCCAGTCGCTGGTGCTTTTCTTTTCGAAGCGGCACGAGTTGCAGATGAATTCCTCCACCTCACCCCACATGTCCTTACGACCGGTCACACGCAACACTTCGGCACCTTTCATCCACACCACGGCCTTGCCGCTGCATTTGTCACAATTGCGGTGGGCATCCAGCGGGTTGGTGAACCACACCCGGCTGGCGAAACGGAAGGTGCGATCGGTGAGCGCGCCCACCGGACACACGTCGATCATGTTCCCGCTGAAGTCGTTCTCGATGGCTTCGGTGATGTATGTACTTATCTCGCTCACATCACCGCGATTGATCACACCGTGCACACGTCCATCCGTGATCTGCTCGGCCACTTTCACGCAGCGGTAGCAGAGGATGCACCGTGTCATGTGCAACTTGATCGTTTCGCCGATGTCGATGGGTTCGAATGTGCGGCGCTCGAACTGGTAGCGGCTGGCTTCTTTGCCGTTCTCGTAGCTGAGGTCTTGCAAATGGCACTCGCCAGCCTGGTCGCAGATCGGGCAATCCAAC
>JANNYL010000696.1:0-8215 GCA_031410075.1 Flavobacteriales bacterium | reverse complement strand
GGCGAAACGGTATATGACCGCTCGAACACCCCTATGCCTAATGGCACCGGGATGGGCGGCAACCTTTCCAGTGCCCAAGGAGTGGTGATCGTGCCTTTCCCCGGCAATGCCAGCCTCTACTACCTCTTTACTGTGCCGTCGCAAGTGGGCCAATTCAGCGGGAACGACCATATGACCTGGTCCGTGATCGACATGTCGCTGAACGGGGGTTATGGAGATGTTACGCTGAAGAACCTCCAGCTTCTTCAAGGATCAACAGAACAGCTCACCGCCACGTACCACGCCAACGGACATGACGTATGGGTGCTTGCGCGTAAGTTCGGGACAGATGAGTGGTATGCGTACCTGGTGACCTGTGGGGGTATCTCCGAGCCTGTGGTATCGCATGCCGGCCAAGTAGTTGTGGATTCGAACCCGAACGATACGCAAGCGGCTTTGGGCTGCATGGATGTTTCGTACGCAGGTGACCGAATTGCCAGCACGTGGAACGATTCTCCTGGCGATCTGTGCTTCCTCGAATTGCTGGATTTCGACAATTCCACTGGCGCCGTAAGCAACGGCACTTTCACTACTCAACCTGGGCAAGGTGGGAGCAGTTGGGGATATGGTGTGGCGTTCTCCCCCAATGGCGGAGTGCTGTACTGGAGCAATTTCGGTTACCCGAACAGCCCGCTTTACCAATACGACCTCAACGCGTCGAACCCCTTTGGAACGGAATTGTTGATCGGCGAATTGAACGCGGCCTACTTCGGTGGCATGCAGATCGGCCTCGACGGAAAATTGTACATCGCTCGGTGGGATGCTGCCCAAAAACTGGCACATGTGAACTTCCCCGATGTCGTAGGACCTGGTTGTGTGTTCATTCTGGACGGCGTATCGATAGCGCCGGGCTATTGCACGCTTAGCTTGTCCAATGATTGGATGCGGGAAACACCGCCAGTGCAGGAACTGATCACTTGGGAGGATACCACCACGTGTGCGGACAATATCCTGGTCGCGATCACCGCCCAGTTCGGAAACCCGGTACCCACGTTCCTCTGGTCTACTGGAGAGACTTCGAGCTCCATCGTTGTTGACCAAGCAGGTGTCTACTCGGTAATGGCCATTTTCACTTGCGATACCCTGCGCGATACCGTGAACGTGTCGATCACCGCGGCCGAGCCATTCTCACTTTTGGAACAGGACACCTTGGCCATATGCACAGGTGAAGAGATCGAGTTGCACGGTCCCTCCGGCTTCGAAAGCTACCTCTGGAACGATGGTGGAACAGGAATGAACGCCTTGGTGCGCGAAGCCGGTGAAGTATGGCTCCTGGTGCATGATAGTCTGGGTTGTTCCGTTTCGGATACCGTGATCGTGGAGCTGGGTCCGTGTGAATGTGAACTGTTCATTCCGAACGTGTTCACGCCGAACGGAGATGGCAATAACGACCGTTTCCTAGGGTCGAGTGCGTGCGTTCTTGATGAGTACGCGCTTCGAATATTCAACCGCTGGGGCCAGGAGATCTTCTTTGCCGATAGACCGAGCATTGCTTGGGACGGTGGACGCTCGCCTGAAGGCGTGTATATCTGGTCAGTTCGCTACACCACATGGAACGGTGATTCCAATGACAGGCATCTGAAGTATGGGATGGTCACTTTGCTGCGGTGATAGAACGGTTCGTGCAGCCGATCCGCCGCGAACACTCAGGCCTTCACACAGTAGTAGACATCCTCCCCCGCAGGCAGACCGTATCGGAACATTTCCTGCTTCGTGAATTTGTCACCGAACGGAACCACCTCCACCCGGAATCCAGCACTTTCCAAGCGATCCTTGAGGTCGAGGCCATAGATCCTGAAATGGTCGTGTTGTCCAAAACGCCTCTCCCGTTCCAAGGGGTCCGAGATGCTCGTGTCCTCATCCGTTCGCTCCAAGCCGGGTTTCATGGGTACTTGAATGATGGCGAAGCCACCCGTCTTCAGCACCCGGCATAGTTCACGCATACCCTTCACGTCATCCGGCACGTGCTCCAGGACATGACTACAGATCACGGCATCGAAACTCCCGTCCGGGAATTGGATCGCTGTAACGTCGAGGTCTATGGTGCCCGGTGAATACTTGTAGCCAGGCATGAACATGTCGCCCGCCACATAATCCACCAACGGGTGCTTGCTGAACGTGTTGAAGTAGAACGTCTCCGGCGCAATGTGAAGAAGCCGCATCGGATTCTTCAGTAATTGCGTGCGCTCCTTCAAAAAGAGCCACATGAGCCGATGCCGGGGCAAAGTGCCGCACTGCGGGCAAAGGCAATGCGGTCGTTTGTTCTTCGGTGTCCCGAACGGCATGAAGGCCAGGAACTTCCCACCACAACAGGCGCATTCAACATCATCACCCTTAAGGGCATGCACCAACAAACGCTTGGGGCTTATCCGCTCGAATGCGGACTTGATGATCCAATCTGAGTAGCGCTTGCGCAGGGAAAGAAACATGAGGTGGTGTTGCGTTCAAATATAGAAGTACGCGATCCGCAGGCTGTTCGAACGATCGTTCACAACAGACCGGATCGGATCATACACCTACAACCGTGTTCAATCACAACTTCCCGGAACCACATCCTTCAAGTCCTTGGTGAGGAGCATTACCTCGTTCACCTGCTTGGTGATGCTCGTGCCAGCGTTCAACGCTTTTACCTTTTCGAAATAACAACGTGCCTTTGGAAGGTCCTTCGCCTCCTTATTGTACAAGTTGTAAAGTCCCAAATAGTTGAGCGCCTCCTCCAGATCGGCCTTGTACTTCTCCTTCTCTTCGGGCTTCATCTTCAGCAATACCTGCTCGTAGAAAGGCTTTGCTGTAAAGGCCTTGACCTCCGCACTGTCCAAATTGTTCTGGGCACGAGCGCGGAATTTGTAACCCTGATAGACTTCACCATTTCGCTGGATGTAGGTTGCCCAAGCGCTATCCGCGGTGAGCCAGCGCTTTCCCTTGTTCGCTGCATCACCTAGGAAATAATAGTCGTTCGCCTCGGGTTTGCCTTGTGCGATCTTCTCCCGCATCGCAGCAATGGCCTTATCGAAAAGCTTTGCCTTCGAATAGGCCTTTGCCGCATCGGCATAGAGGTAACCCTTGCTGCGGTCCATTCGGGCAGCCTTCAAGTACATCTCGGCAGCCAAAGAATCGTAGTTCATGGTCATTGTGGTTACCTGTGGTGGTGCAGCCGCAGCACCTGGAGCAGGAGGAACCGGTTTCGGCACAAGACCCTGGTAGATCTTACCCAGATACTCATAGTCGAGGCTGATCAACTTGGCTTCGGGTTGTTCCGCCAAGTAGGCCTTCATTGTTGCTTCAGCCGCTACGAAATCCGCCTTCTCGGTTAGGTCATAGGCTTTCAGACGAACGAGCACGATGTTCTTCACTCCTTGCGCTTCAAGTGCTTGGATCTCGGTTAGGCTCTCATCGTATTTCTTCACCAAGAACAAGAATTGTGCATTGCGGATACGTGCGCTCTGGCTGCCTTTGTTCAGCTCCAGGTATTTGTTCATGTCAGCTGTGGCCTTCTCGAAGTCGCGCGCCATGAAGTATGCTTCCGCACGGCCACTGTATGCTGGCGCGAAAGAAGGATCGATCGCGATGGCCTTGGTATACTCCTCAATGGATGCCGTGAAGTTCTTGCCGCGATAGTACATGAAGGCCTTTCGCGCGACAGGCTTGGCATTCAGCGGGTCCAGGTTGATGGCTGGTTTGAAGCCGTTCTCCAACGGGGTGCCGCCATCCGTGGGATTCTGATCGAAGAGAATGTCGCCTTTCAGGATGAAGGTTTCAGGGTTCTTCGGGTCGAACTCTTGCGACTTGGCAACGAACTCCAGCGCCTTCGTGAGGTTCTTGCTATTGCCTTGTGCGAGCGCTTCGGCTATTTCGCGGTAGGTACTGGCTTGCAAGGGCTTGGAACACTTGTTCGCCTTGTCGCATGCAATGGCTACTGCTCTGTCGAACTGTGCCTGCGCTTCAACCACCTGACCACGCAACCACATGACTTTGCCAATCCCCACCTCGTTCAATGGAAACTTCGGCGAGACACCAACCCCGCGCTTGTAACAGAAATCAGCACTATCCGAGCGGTCATTGCTCCAGTAGTTCTCGCCCAAGTAGAACCAGGTTTCACCGTTCTGTGGATCAGCCGTAAGCAAGGCATTGAACGCAAGGGTCGCCTTCTCGAATTGCTCCTTGTCGGTAAGCTTGATAGCGTCCGCAAGCGATTGCGCACTAACGTTCAGCACGGTCGCAAAGGAGGTCGTCAGTATGATCGCCTTCGAAAGGGATGCTGCAGGACGGCTTGAGAACAGGAACTTCTTCATCAATGTTTACGGCTATTAGGGAACGATCTCCACATCCCGCGGAGGGACCTTTTGAGGAGCTAGACCTTGCTTGAGTATGATGCGTTGCCCTTTATGATTGGCCACAAAGGAAACAAACCCAGTGCCAAGACCGCTTTTGCCTTCGCAGAGTATCATGCATACCTGTCGCCGAAGGGGGTAACTGCCATCCGCGAGGGTGCTTTGACTAGGCAATAAAGCGGTAGAACCATCTGCCCCACTGATGGCTACCAGCTTCACTTTGTCGCGAAGGGCCTTCATCTGTGGGTTATCAAGATCACTGATCGCGGCAAAGGAGACTATGCCGATTGCACGGGGATCCAAGGCCACACGTTCAACCAATGCATTCAGATCTGGCATGGAGAGCGCAGAGATCTTGAGTTCCTCACTCTGTCCGAACAAAGAATCGACCAATGCCCTGGCTACACCACTTCCGGCAGCTACGAAGAGAGGCAGTGGAGGCTCCAATGGGCCAGCCTCATTGCCCACAGACCACCCCAGGGCCTGAAAGCGCGTGGGGGATGTGAGCGCGGACTTGAGTTGCTCGATACTCAAGCGATCCAGCTTGCAACTCTTGTTCACCACCACAGCAATACCATCCATACAAATGGGCACCACATGCGATCTCACCGTGCGCTTGGCATAGTATGCTTCTTGTTCGCCACCCGGTTGTACGGTTGCGATCCAACACCTCACACTATCGTTCAAGACAGCCTTCAACAACTGTGCTTCGGGCAAGTAACGAATGTCCAATTCGGCTTTCGTGTAGATGCTTTCGAAGACCAATTCTTCAGCCTCCACGAGCGAACGCAGGTCTTCATCCGCGAGGATCAACACATGGCCCTTGGTCGGCAGATCATCCTCGTACGGGTTCGGGGCGTCGCACGACACGAAGAACACGGACACAAGTGCCGCGCCCAATAAGACACGCTTGCACAATGACCCTGTGAGGAATTGTTCGTGAAAACTCATTCGCCTTCCTGTCGATCAGCGAATTTTCGGCGCCAGAGATAAGCACGAACCACACCGTATCCGATCAACATGATCCCGATGGGAAGACGGTAGCTACGGATGATGTCCTCCAGCCAATCCGTAAGCAACAGCGCGGATCCGCCAAGTACGTACAGCGCGCTCATCACCAAAGCGAAAAACTTCATGCTGCGAAGCTACTTCGTGCGGAAGTCGATCGGCAATACGAGGATACAAGCTACACGTTCACCTTTCCGAACAGCGGGTTTCCACTTGGGCATGCCTTTGACTACGGTCTCTGCCGCAATCCCGAATTCCTTGGGAGCCCGACCTTTCGACTTTACGCGGATAATGCTCCCATCGGTATCCACGACGAATTCCACGAACGCTTTTTGAGCGGCACCGTCTTCGATATCCGGAAAGTGGACGTGCCCTTGAATGAACTGTTGCATCGCAAGATGCCCACCGATGAACTCGGGCAATGAATCCACATCGGAAGCCGCAGCCGGGTTGCCCTTTGTTCCGAGCTCCATCCCCGGCTTACCACCGCCCGTGTCATTCGACTTCGGGCCTACTGGTCCGGTTGGGCCTTTGACGGTTGGCGTAAATGAGGCGGTATCCGTTTTCAACACAGGTTCAGTGGTTGCCAGTGTGTCATCCGTAATAACCACAAGACCTCCGGCTGGCTGGGGTTGTGGGCTTGGTTTTGGCTGGGGGGTTGGGGGTTCTACAGCCTTGGGTTTCACCTCATCCGCTTTCGGGATATCGATTATGTCATCCTTGAGGATCACGATGATCTCCTTGAAGGAAGTCTTCACGGGTGCGGCGTTTACGCTCAGGCCCATCAATGCCATTGCCTTGGGAACTGTTACAGCCAAGCCCATAACACCGACCGCACCTGCGAAAGCAAGGATGAAGCGACGGTCGTAATCTCGGCGAAGAACGAATGCACCGTAACCACGGTGACGCCCATCGAACACCAGTTCGTTACGCTTGGGCTGTGTCATGTTATCCCAAGCGCCATCGCCACTGAGAAGAATGCACAGAATGCTGAACAGGAGAAGGAGGACTGCGGTGAACATGGTGGTTGGGTTTATGCGGAATTTGTTGAATGTCCCTATCTCCTGTACAACCCTGAACAGTTCGCGTTCATTGCGACTTCGCAGCCTTATCTGAAATGCGGTGGCTTTATGGCAAGGAACGGCGGTCAGGCTCAATACGGTTGATCGCGGAACTCTCCTCTGCCGTCATGCTGTCTGCCACCTGGTATTGTGCAAGCCCTGCCAAGGTGAATTCATCAAGTATGTCGACAACATTGGCATAGCGCACAGAAGCAGAGGGCTTCACCAGAAGTGTAAGGCCAGCAGTGTCCTTTACAGCGCCCAAAGCCGCACGCACCTGGTCAAGACCCAATCTCTTCGGGGGCGTGGTCGCGGGGTCGAACGGTCCAACATATCCGTAGATACTATCGCGACCAGCGAGCAGGAACGTGATGGTCTTATCCGAAGCCTTGCCGACTCTCCCCAGTGGAGCGAGCAGGTCCAAGCCTTCCAAGCGGCGCAGTGTGGTGGTGAGGATGAAGAAAGTGAGCAAGAGGAACGCCAAGTCCACCATAGGCGTCATGTCCAGACGGACTGTTGGAGAGCGATGGGAGGTGCGTGACCTGTTCGAAGCGATGATCTCGGCCATGTGATAATGTGAATGCCTCTATCACGCGGAATAAGGCGTTCACATTGCGATCATCGATGCCGATCAGGGCTCAGGCGATACAAGTCCGAAGTATCGATCCCCAGGAGAACAGAACAAGCCACAATGTGATGTCCTGGGATCAGCCTCCCAAACGCGAAAGGCCCCGGTATGCCGGGGCCTTTCACATCGGGTAATGGATCCCGATCCTATTTCAATTTGAACTCGACGCGTTGGACAAAACGCACTTTCACCGGACGACCGCCCATCTTTCCGGGTGTCCATTTGGGCATCGCCTTCACTGCTCGTAAAGCTTCCTTGTCCAAGCCGGAACTAACCCCTCGTTTCACCGTAGCCTCTTGCACAGAGCCATCCTTGTCCACTGCGAACTCGATGTACACCTTTCCGGAGATCCCAGCCTCGAATTCCATATCCGGGTATTTCAAATTCTTCTGTAACCAAGCTATACGCGCCTCTTCCCCACCGAGGAATTCGGGCTGTTCTTGTACCGAAGCAAGGTCGTAAACAACCTCTTCCACTGGGGGCGGAGGTGGAATGTCCTCCTTGGAACCTTCCTCCGTTGTCTCACCAGCGCGCGTTGTGTCCAATTCGTTCTGAGTAGGCGGCGGGTCATCCTGTTCCTCGTCGCTGGCTTCAACTGCCACGAACTGCACGGTTTCGATCTTGGGTTGGGGAGGAGGGATCACTTCCGGGGGCGGAGGTGGCTCTTCCGGTTGCTCCTCGAAGAGTTCCAGATTCACATCCACGATCTTCTTCTTGGCAACCAGTTCATCGTCACCACTGCTCAACATGTTCACGATGAACGGGGCGCCGATGGCGATCACCATAAGGCCAACGGCAAAAAGCAACGCCATGCCCAAACGGCGATTGTAATCACGGCGAAGTTCAAAGGCACCGTAAGCCTTGTTGTGATTGGCGAAAACGATGTTGTTACGCACTTGGTGCAACACGTTCATCCAACTGTTGTCCACAGTAAGGAAGATGCTCAGGCCGAGCAGCACGACGATGGCAATGGCGGCTCCCATGGCGTTAGAATTTGGCTTTCTCTATGTCCAACAATGCCTGCTCATCGGCCTTGATGGTATCCTGCACGGCATACTTGCCCACGCCGGTGATATCCATCTCGTCCACGATATCGATCATGTTGCGGTAGCGCGCGTCCTTGTCCGGCTTGATGATCACGAACAGCG